>WUAK01000020.1 GCA_009827205.1 Phycisphaeraceae bacterium
AATGAGCCAGACCCCGATGCCTCCAGAGACGATGCAGGGTTACGGTCCGCCCAGCGTGACCCAGTTCTCCGTCTTTCTCGACAACACCGTGGGCCGTTTGTACGACCTGATGGAGGCTCTGGACACCTCAGAGACTCGTGTGTGCGCTCTGAATGTCCACGAGGCCTCAGACCACGCTGTCGTCAGGATGATCACCAACAACTCTGACGAGGCGAGGAGCCTGCTGAAGCAGGCGAGGGTGCCTTTCGCGGAGACTGATGTGTTGGTGGTTGAACTCAGCAAGGGCCACACGCTGACGAGTCTGTGCCTCCACCTGCTGGCAGCGGAGCTGAATATCCGATTTGCATATCCACTGATGCTCCGCCCGAACGGCACCCCCACAATCGCGCTCTCCGTCGACGACCTGACCCTGGCCGGTCAGATCCTCAGGCGGAAGGAATACCGCTTGTTCGGCGAGTTCGACTTGCCAAAAACGGCGTAAGAAACGCGGAATCTTGTACAACTGGGCCGAGTTCTGCAATTCTCTGCCCAACCTGCCGGTAGGCTGTTCTGTGCTGGCAGGGAGCCGAGTCGGTCGCGTGAGTTGCGCCGCCGAGGTACGCGAATCCGAAACTCAAGCAGGAGCAACACCATGATGAAACAACTGGCCGCAGCTTTGATTCTCGCCGCAGTATCCGGCACCGCGAGTGCGCAGGATCTGATGGGCAACCGGAGCGCTGAGCAGATTATCGCAGAGTTCGAGAAGTCATCGGGTGTTGAGATCCCGGAATTCGAGATGCCCACTCTGAACATCGGCGACGAAGCCCCTGCGTTCAAAGTGAGCCACTGGTCCAAGGGCACCCCGTTCAGCGAATTCGAAAAGGGCAACGTCTACCTCGTGGATTTCTGGGCGACCTGGTGCGGCCCGTGCATCGCGATCATGCCTCACCTCACCGATCTCCAGAAGAAGCACGAAGCCAACGGTCTCCAGATTGTCGGCGTCAGCATCTGGGAACGTCAGGAAGGCGATGAGCACGCTTCACACGTCGATGCATTCGTCGAGAACAACGATGAGCGCATGGGCTACGCCGTTGCGACCGGCATGGAGCAGATGGAAAAAGAGTGGATGGACGCTGCCAAGCAGGGCGGCATCCCAACAGTCATGATCGTGGACCGCGAAGGGAAGCTCGGCTGGATCGGCTACGGCAGCGACCCCACGCTTGACAGCGTGCTCGAAGACATTCTTGCTGAAGAGCACGACTACGACGAGCTCCACACGGCTCGAGTGAAGTCGATGAAGGAAGAGCACAAGCAGCGTCATGGCCCGAACCACTTCCGCCATTTCCAGCAGCTTGCGCAGACCGACAAGACTGAAGCCGGCGCGTTCGGCCAGGCGATGCTCAAGACGATGTACGCGGACAACCCGAACGCTTACAACGCTGTTGCCTGGACAATCGTTGAGAACGAAGGCTGGAGCCCCGAGGCGATCAGCTTCGCTCAGAAGGTCGCGACCAAGGCGTGCGATCTGACCGATTGGGAGAACCCCATGATCCTCGACACGCTCGCTTGGGCGCAGTACCGCGCAGGTGATGCCGCGGCTGCGGTCAAGACCGAGACGAAGGCGATCGAGTTGCTCGATCCGACGGACCCGAGCATCGCTGACTACGAGAAGGCACTCAAGACATTCAAGGGCGGCTGATCCGCATCGCTGAATGAGTACAGAAGAAGAGCCGGGTCCTTCTGGGCCCGGCTCTTTCTTTAGTTAAGCGCTGTACGAGCTGGATCAGATCAGATCTCGATCACCAAGCCAGTGCTCGGCGTCGAGCGCCGCCTGGCAGCCGGTGCCCGCGGCGGTGATCGCTTGGCGGTAGTGATCGTCGGCGATATCGCCCGCCGCGAATACACCCGGGATGTTGGTTTCCGTCGTCTTTCCATCGAGCTGGACGTAGCCCTTCTCATTGAAGGTGACGCCCGAGTCCTTGATGAATCCCGTCGCGGGAGTATGCCCGATCGCGACGAAGAGCCCGCCTACCTCAAGATCAGACAACTCGCCCGTCGTTGTGTCCTTGAGAACGACCGCGGAGATAACCTCCTGGCCGTGCTCGTTTGTGGTGCTCTTGATGTCCTCGACGACGCTGTTCCACTTCACCTCGGCGTTGGGTTTGCTGAGATAACGCTCCTGCATGACCTTGCTCGCGCGGAGCTCGTCGCGTCTGTGGATGATGTAGACGGTCGAGGCGAACTTGGTGAGGTACGTGGCTTCCTCCATCGCGCTGTCGCCCCCGCCCACGACTGCAAGTGGCTTGTCGCGGAACATGGGGAGCGCACCGTCGCAGACGGCGCACGCGCTGACGCCCCCGCCGTTCCGGGCGAGGCGCTGCTCGTTCTCGAGCCCGAGCCAGTTGGCTGTTGCCCCGGTCGCGAGGATGACCGTGTGTGCGTAGACGGTCTCGTCCTTGTCGGTGACGAGCTTGTGAGGGCCGTCGCTGTTGAACTCGACACTCACGATGTCGCGGGGCTGGGTCTTGGTGCCGAAGCGTTCGGCCTGTTTCTGGAACATCTGCATCATCTGGGGACCGCTGACGCCGTCCGGGAAGCCCGGGTAGTTCTCAACGTCTGTGGTCAGCATGAGCTGCCCGCCCGGGAGCTGGATCGCCGGTGACTGCTTCGCGACACCGACATACACGACGGGGTCGAGGTTGGCGCGTGCAGCATAGATCGCGGCGGTCCAGCCCGCGGGGCCTGAACCAATGATGACGACCTTGTGGATCTGATCAGACTCGGACATCGAGCGTCGCTCCTTGTTTCTTTGGCCGACGGAAAACAGTTGTGTGCGTCTGGATATTCCAGAGTTCTTTGAGTCGCGTCATTACTCGGCCGCGCCGGTGTCCTCGAGGTATTCGCGGAGGAGCCCGAGTACGGGTGGCCAGATCAGGTAGTCGCCGGTCGACTCGAGGCCGCTGTCCGAGACGATGACCGCGCGGTCGTCGAATTCGTTCCCTCCCAGCGAGTAAAGAACGAAGTCTTCATCACCGATTGCGACCCGGAAGTTGGTCCGTTCTTCCGGGATGACGTTCATCTGATGGAGGTCGGATCCAACGGTATCGCGGATCGGTACGAAGAATTTGAGTTCTGGTTTGTTCCCAGCGCTCCGCTGTGGGTTATACGGATCGATCCCGAGATCCTCGATGTACACCGGTCTCACGAGAGCGAGCGACGAGGGCAGGTTCCCGGTTTGGATGCGCATGGCTCTGATAGCGAGCGTCACACGGGTGCCCACAAGCTCGGCATCCAGCTCACGCCGAAGCACGAGAAGGTTGTCGAGGTCTGGAACGATCTCCTTCACCACCGCGAGTCTCGATCCGTCGAGGTTCGCGAACGCTGACGGGATTCGGAACTGCGGGTCGAATGTACTGGCGGTCCAGCGGAGCGACCAATCGGAGAAGACCCCTGAGATAGCACGGTCCGTCTCGCGGCGGTCGGCATGCTCTTGCGAAGCTGTGCTCCAGCGTCCCGATTCAGAGAAGAGCCTGAGCGGGCGATCTGTCGCAGCGAGCTCTGCCATCGCGGTGGGGAACACCGCCTGGTCAGGCTGACCTGTCGGGCCGAAGACGCGGAAGGACATCTGCTCCGCTGCTATCTGATCGCCCAGAGGCAACCTGATTCGATCGAGCCTGAACATGCCTCGTGCAATGTTGATCCGCTCAACCAGTTCTTTCAGATACTCGGCGGTGAGCGCGTTCTGACCCTGAGAATCGACGTACGCGAGGTCACGCAAGCGCAGTGCACATGTGCGCATCGCCTCGAGACCCCAACTCACTTCCTGCGCGAGCATCCTGTCAGCCATCATCCGTCCCAGGATCGCAAGATCGAACACGAGTTCCATCGCGCTCTCGGTATCGCCCTCTTCTGCGAGTCTGGTGGCTTCGATGTGCACGAGCGACTCGAGCCACTGCATCCGCTCGAGGTAGCCGAGTTGGGCTGCAGCGATGGTCGGAGGGTCACCCAGCTCTGCATGAAGTCCTTGTCGAACCCAAGAGGTGCTGACACCGTTGATGCCGTATGGGAGCGCAAACTCCATCGCTCTACGAGGATTCTCTTCCTCGGCGATCTGCTTGAGAGCCTCGAGCGCTGCCTGCTGAGTCTCACCCATAGACCAAGCTGTCGCGGACTGCCAGACCGGGCTCGATGGGGTCAGCAGGAGTACACGATCCGCCCTGCCGAGCAGGACGCCCGGGGGTTGTTCGAGGCTGCCCAGCGCCGGCATGAGGACCGTCTCCGCCCTGCGGCTGTCTGAGAGGTTCTGGAAAGGCGCGTTGAGACGATCGGTGAAATCATCCGCGGACGAGGGTCCGGCCTGGGCCAGCAGGGCCAGGCAGCAGAGCATGCGCACGACTCGATTCATCGGCTCCCTTTCATCGATTCCGACTGCCTATTAGCAGTGGAGTGATGGTAGCAGAGGCCGATCGTTTGAGGCGAACCCCAGAGCTTCAATCGAGAATGGAATCAGGGTTGCTGTCGGTCAGACAGCAGACTGGCCCGTGATGCGGAGCGTAGAGGAGCCCGCGTCGGCGTGAGCGCCCTCGATCTGCGTGTGCAGGCGAGCCAGAGACTCCTCGACGATCTGGCGGACACGTTCCCGGCTCAGGTCCATGTGGGCCGCGATCTGCTTGAGTGTCATGGGCTCTTGGCCGTCGAGACCGAAGCGGAGCTTCAGGATCTCGGCTTCCCGGCCGTCGATCGATTCAAGCAGCTTGCGGAGGATTTTGAAATCCTCGGTCTGGAACGTGGACTGGTCGGGCGCGTCGTAGCGGTAATCGGCGATCATGTCGGCAAGTGCGTTCAGGTCGCCGTCCTCACCAACAGGGGCCTGGTTCGAGGCACCAAAGACCTTTATCGCGCGCTTGACGATCTTTGCCTTCCGCATCGGGAGGTCCATGATCTCTGCGAGTTCCTCGACGCTCGGTGGGTACCCACGCTCGGCCTCGATGCGCCGGCTATGGCTCTTCCACTTGGCAATAAGCTCGACCATGTACGCGGGGACGTGGATCGGGCGGGTGGCGCCGATAAGGGCGCGCTTGATGGACTGCTTGATCCACCAGCTGCCGTAGGTCGAGAAGCGGGCACCCTGCGCCGGGTCGAACCCCTCGACGGCGCGCATGAGGCCGATATTGCCTTCTTCGATCAGATCGGTGAGAGGCAGGCCGCGGTTGGTGTAGTTCTTTGCGATGGCGACCACGAGCCGAAGGTTGGCGCGGATCATGCGTTCGCGTGCGACGGGGCAGTTGTCATTGATAATCGCCCAGCCGAGCTCGCGTTCTTCTTCAGCTGTGAGAAGTGCGGTCTTATTGATCTCTTTGAGATACAACTGCAGATCTGTCTGCAGGCGACCACTGCCCGAACGGGCGGCTCCTGTTGATTGACTCACGAATCCCACCTCCCCATGGACCCCAAGCTCTCTCTCGGGCCCAATCTCTGCAGCCACCCGAT
The DNA here is from genome assembly GCA_009827205.1 of Phycisphaeraceae bacterium. Lineage (GTDB taxonomy): Bacteria > Planctomycetota > Phycisphaerae > Phycisphaerales > UBA1924. Next base: position 5,470 of record WUAK01000020.1, read on the forward strand.
TCGCGGTCGGGCGGCGTGACCGCAGTACCCGATTCGCAGCCCGTCGGCCCCGGTTGCATCGTCCGGAGGCCAGTTGGACTCAAACCAAGTCTGCGGCGTCAAACCGCAAGGCGAGTTTACCGCGCCCGACCGAACGGGTGGTACGGAATTGTCGATTCAAACGGGATATCTATTCGCCCGGTAACCACAAAACAGACTGTCAAGGCCCACGGTGGCTTTCGGACCTGTCGATTGTGAAACTGGGCGATCTATCGACCCGCCGTTTGGCGCGTCTTACGATCCCGCCGTGAAGGAACGAGAGCCCAACCAACCGCGTATCGACCGGGGACAGATGAACCCAGACCTCACCGAACTTCTGAACGCCTGGAAATATGAGCCCGGCAAGATCAACGTACGACTCATCGAGTCTGCCGAGGGGGTGTCGTTTGTGCAGGTCAGGCTCGACCTTGGCATCCTCCAGATGCACATGGACGGCAGACCCGACGGGCAGAGGCCCCAGGGATACGAAAGTTTCCTGGAGATGGTCGAGAGCTGGATCGAGGAAGCCGAACGGGGCGAGGCGGGTCCTCCACCCGAATTCGAAACCGACGATTTCACCGAGACCGACGCCCCGCTGAACCCGCCTCGCCCGAGGCGTGACGAGCAAGGGGAGACACCGTTCAAGCTGACACGCGAGCAGTGCGCTGTTCTTCGCGAAGAAGCGATCCAGTATTACCACCGATACCTCGCACTATTGGCACTCGAGGATTACGAGCGTGTTGTTCGCGACACGACACGCAACCTGCGCGTTCTGGATCTGCTCGCCAAGTACGCAGAGCACGAGGAGGATCGCGATTCGGTTTCGCACACAAAGTCGCATGTCACGATGATGCGCGCAAGGGCTCTTGCGAGCCTGGCGATCCGAGACAACGAGCCAAAGGCTGCTGTCCACGCTATTGACGAGGGCATCGATGCGCTCCGCAAGCATTTCGAGACCATCGGGCACGAAGAGCTCTTCGAGCGTTCGAGCGAGGTGCAGGTGCTGCGAGGCATGAAACAGGCACTGACGCCCAAGCTCCCCGTCAGCCAGAAGGCCGAGCTCCGCAAGCGTCTCGATGAAGCGGTTCAGGTTGAGAACTACAGGCTCGCCGCGATCCTGCGCGATGAGCTCAACGCGATGCCAGATTAATCGTCACCCTGATCTTCTGGCTCTTCTTCCACAGAAGACCCGAGATAATCCTGGACCTGCTTGGCCATCGTGTCGGCGGTTGCCAGTTCTTCCACGGTAACGACATTCGCTCCAACCTCTTTGGCGAGGAACGCTCCCGACAGGTAGTGCGTGCGGGCAGCGATGAATGCGGTCGAATTCAACTCTCGAATGTGCCGGGTCGCGCGCAGCACGGCTTCGTCATCCGGCATCGTTAGCAGAACCGCATCAGCGTTCGTCACGCCCGCCGAGTGCAGAACCTCTTCGTTGGTGATGTCTCCGAAGATCACGCGCCGCCCGATACTCGACTGCTTGCGCACAGTCTCAGGGTTGATCTCGACGATCGTGATCTGGCAACCCGCGTGGGCCAGCTTGTCGGCGACCACCCGCCCAACAGGTCCGAACCCCGCGACAACGACACTTTTGACGGAATCGGATTCGATCTCGTGCTGGATTTCCTGCGAGATAACCACACCACGTCTGAGCGGGCTTCGAGGAAAGGCCGCAGAGAAGCCGGCGATGAATTTGGCGCGCGCGATCATGGTGGGCGTCAGAACCAGAGAAACAAAGACGATACCGATCAAGATCGCCATGATGCGCTCGGCTTGCTCGCCAAAGAGGCCATTGGTTTTGGCAACCCCTGCGATCACGAGACTGAATTCGCCTGCTTGGGCGAGCGAGACGGCGACCACACCAGCAACGATCGGCGGCGTTCCGAGCAGCCACGCGGTGATCCCGATGGTCAGCGACTTGAGCGACATCACCGCGATCACGCCAAGCAGGACGACCCACCACAGCTCAAGCATGACGCTGAGATCGAGCCCTAGCCCGACCGCGGTGAAGAACACGGCCATGAACAGATCGCGCATCGGCCCGATCTGGCCAGACAGTTGATGCTTGAATGGTGTGCCCGCGAGCAGGAAGCCCGCCAAAAACGCGCCGAGTTCGGGGCTCAGCCCGAGCGCACCGGTGAGCACCGCGGCTCCGAGACCAACCGCTGCGGAACAGACGAGAAGAAGTTCATGCGAGGTGTCCTTCGCTGCCTCTGCGAGCAGCCTCGGAAGCACGTAATTCCCGAACAGGATCATCAGCCCAACGGCGCCGATCGAGATGAGCGCCGATGCGATGATGCTCAGGACGCTCGTGGGCTCGGCATCTGGCTCCGGCACTGCCGCACTCCCTGAGAGGTTGGCGAGCACGGGCATAAACGCGATCGCGGCGACGACCGCGAGGTCCTGGGACAGAAGTGTGCCGAACGCGATCCTGCCGTGGAGTTGGCGCAGCTGGCGGCGCCGCTGAAGAATGCGCAAGACTACAGCGGTCGAGGACATCGACATTGCGATCGCGACAGCTGCGGCGGCGGTCGGATCCAGCCCGAACAGCATCGCGATTGGCGTGCCGAATAACGCGGTCAGTCCTGTTGAGATCATCCCGACAGCGAGTATCGGGACGAACCCCGACCGGAGATCCCGACGATCCAGGTGCATCCCGATGCCGAACATAAGAAGCACGATCGCGACATGCGAGATCGACTCAATACTGCTCGAATCGCGGACGAGACCGATCGCCTTCGGGCCGAATATTGCGCCCGCGATGAGATAGCCCGGGATGGTTGCGATCTTCAGCCTGCGGAACGCGAGCGAGACGAACGCCGCGGTCGCCAGGATAATGAGCAGGTCGCGCATCACTGCGCCGTCACCCGCGGCCGCGGCGAGTGTTGGGATCAGATCAAGCATCGGTGACCGCCGACTTGGGCTTTGACTTCTTGCGTCTCACGTGGACCGCAATGATACTCAAATCCGCAGGCGTGACCCCTTCCAGTCGGCCTGCCTGCCCGAACGTCGCCGGGGTGAACCTCGTCAGCGCTTCGACGGCTTCCTTACGAAGCCCCTGGATCGTCACATACTCGATCGAAGAGGGCAGGGCTCGGTTTTCCAGCTCGCTCTGCCGCTTGATCTCGTTCTTCTGACGCACAACGTAGTCGGCGTACGACCTGTCGGCGTGCACCGTTGAGACCGCGCTGTCTTCGTAGGTTCCAGCTAGGGCTGATCGGAGCTCGTCTTCGCCGAACTCGGGCCGCTTGATCCACTTCGAGAGCGGCTCGCCTTCAACAACGCGTGAGTCGATCTCTTCGTTGATCGATTGGATCTCTTGACGGCGCTGCTTGAACAGTTGTTGCCTAAGCGTCCCTAGTTCAGTATCGAGAAGCCCGAGCTCGATGGCCATCGACGTAAGCCGATCAGCGCTGTTGTCGGCGCGGAGCAAGAGCCTGTGCTCGGCGCGGCTCGTAAACATGCGGTAGGGCTCGGTCGGCGTCTTCGTCACGAGGTCATCCATCAGCACGCCGATGTACGCCTCATCGCGCCTGAGCGTCCAGGGCGACTTGTCTTGTGAGAATCGAACCGCGTTGACACCCGCAACGAGCCCCTGCGCCCCCGCTTCTTCGTAGCCCGATGTGCCGTTGATCTGACCGGCCAGGAAAAGACCCGGGTACCTTTTGGTCATCCCGGTCGCGTGGATCTGGTGCGGGCGCACCATGTCGTACTCGACCGAGTACGCGAGGCGCAGGATTTCTGCTTTCTCGCAGCCCGGCATGCCCCGGATGATGGCCTGCTGCACATCCGCGGGCAGGCTCGTTGAGATACCGTTGCAATAGACCCAGTCGCTGCCGAGCCCCTCGGGTTCGAGAAATACGGTGTGCTGATCACGATCGAAGCGCACGACCTTGTCCTCGATCGATGGGCAGTAGCGAGGGCCGACGCCCTTGCCGTTGGGCAGGCCTGAAAAGATCGGCGCACGATCGAGATTGGCGCGGATCACGCTGTGGATGAGCGGCGTCGTGTGCGTGACCCTGCACGCGTGTTGCTCAATCAGCGGAAACGCGCCGAGCGTGGGCATCGACGAGGCATGATCGGGCGCACGCCCCGAGAGATCGCTGAAAGCCATCGGGCGTTCGTCGCCGAACTGCGCAGGCAGGCTCTCCCAGTCGATGGTTCGCTTGTCGAGCCTTGGCGGGGTGCCCGTCTTGAGTCTGCCAAGCTCAAAGCCAAGCCTCTTGAGCGTCTTCGAGATCCCGATCGCGGGCGCTTCGCCGAAGCGCCCGCCGGGTGTTCTGCTCTCGCCCGTGTGCATGAGCCCGCGCATGAACGTGCCTGTCGTGAGCACGGTCGCCCCCGCGCGCAGCTCGCGCGGGATCTCGTTCTCGTCGAACTCCTGCTCGTCGGCGCGGCGCTCCATCTCGGTCGCCGCGGCGCAGAGGCTGCTGACGGGCAGGGGCTTCTTTTTCGAAGGCGGGCTGATGACAACACCGACGCACCGGCCTTCTTCGATGACGAAGTCGTCGACCATGCCCGGGATGATGTCGATCTCGGGGCGCGTGCGGATCAGCCTCTGGACTTCTTTCGCGTACGCCTCTTTGTCGCACTGGCAGCGCGGCCCGCGGACCGCCGGGCCGCGGCTCGTGTTGAGCATCTTGAACATGATTCCCGATGCGTCCGCGGCAAGGCCCATGAGCCCACCCAGCGCGTCAATCTCGCGGACGAGCTGGCCCTTGGCGAGGCCGCCGATCGCGGGATTGCAGCTCATCGCGCCGATGCGGGCGGGGTTGGCGGTGACGAGCGCGACCGAGCCCGGCTCGCGCAGCAGGTTCGCCGCGGCCCAGGCCGCCTCGGCGCCGGCGTGCCCACCCCCGATCACGATGATCTGATACTCCGTCCGCATCATCAGATGGTAGTCTCCGCGCATGCGGATCAGACTCGCGACAATCGAGGACGCCGGGGCCGTGGCTGCGATCTACAACCACGCCATCTTGCACACCATCTCCAGCTTCTGGACCGAGCCCAGGCCCGACGAGGAGCTCGCTCAACAGATCGGTGAGTCCGGCGAATCCACCTACCCCTGGCTCGTCGCCGAGCAAGACAGCCCCGATAGGCCGCGGGTCATCGGCACCGCCTGGAGCAAACGCTGGAACCCGCGCACCGCGTACAACATCACGTGCGAGGTCAGCGTCTACATCGCGCCCGACGCGCAAGGCAAAGGCGTTGGCAAGGCGCTCTACACGGATCTGTTCTCAAGACTCAAGTCGATCGGCTACAAGCACATCATCGGCGGCATCAGCCTGCCCAACGAGGCAAGCGTCCGCCTGCACGAGTCGATGGGCATGAAGCGCGTCGCGCTCTTTCCGGGGATCGGGGAGAAGTACAGGCAGGCGATCGATGTGGGGTATTGGCAGGTGTCGATATCTGATATAGAATAACCAGAAGAACCTGATCAATATAGGGTGGCGTCATGAATCATCTGCGTGTTCAATTCTGTGCTGCATTGACCACCATGATCTCACCTGCTCTCGCGTGCGCCCAATTCGGCATCAGCTATTCTTCTGAGCTTGAATTACTCCGGAATGACACTGGACGTGCTTTCGCCACAATGACATCTCAGGTAAGCGGCACCAATCTACTGCCACGTCAATCACACTCACTTACGTATAGCCGCCCAAACGGCCAGGAGTTTGGTGCGCACAGTGAGTATTCGGTAGACAGTGTCGAGCTTACAGACCTTGGAGATGACATTGCTGGCCTAGATGTGTTTTTGTTTTCCATAAGCGGTGTTGTATCGAGATCTGCGTACATCCCACCAGACTATGACGAGATTTACGGCGGTGTCGCGCGTGCCAGCCAAACCGTTTCAATAGAGTTTGACCCGCCTTCCGCAGACTCGTTCATCTGGATAGATTCGTACACTCTGACCGCCAGTCAAACTTTCACTAACTCTGATTCATACAACAATGACTACGCGGTCTTAGAGATGAACTACGTTTCCAAAAGCAACGGAAACTACTCACTCACAGTCCTGACTCCCCCTTCGACAGACGCGGGCACGTACCTCTACGACACCGGCCCTCAGATCGCCGGCTCGGGTGCCGATCGTATCGAAATTTTCATGACGACCCGCAATCCAATTTCGTTGGCTAACGAGTACGGCGAGCACACATTCGAGTACAACCTCGAGTTCTATCTGGCCATGTACAATGTCCCGGCACCAGCAACCACTGCGCCGCTGCTCACACTCGGATTGTTTGCAACAAGACGCAGACGATAATCAGTGCGCATTGCGATGCACAAAGCCCCGGCTCAGTGTCAGGAAGAGGATCCTGATATCGAAGCCGATCGACCAGTGGCGGACGTAGAAGAGGTCGTACTGGATGCGCTTCTTGAGTGAGGTGTCACCTCTTAGCCCATTGACCTGGGCCCAGCCGGTCATGCCCGCCTTGACATGCTGGCGGAGCATGTAGCCCCGCCAGTCTTCACGGAACTGCTCGATGAGCTCCGGGCGTTCGGGGCGTGGGCCGACGAGGGACATGTCGCCCCGGAGGACATTGAGTAGCTGCGGCAGCTCGTCGAGGCTTGTTCGGCGGAGCCACTGACCTATTCGCGTCACGCGTGGATCGTTTCGGCTGGTCCAGCGGGCGGGCTCCTCGTCTTCGACGTGGGCCATGGTGCGGAACTTGTAGATATTGAACGTCTCACCGCCGAGGCTGACGCGCCGCTGACGGAAGATGACCGGGCCAGGACCCGAGAGGCGAACCAGAAGCGCGATCATCGCGAGCACCGGTGCGAAGACGATCAGTGCAGCAAGGGCGCCGGCGATGTCGAGGACACGTTTGCTGACGCCGCCCACGCCGTAGAGGGGCGACTCGCGGACGCTGAGGATGGGCATGCCGTCGAGTTCGGAAACAAGCATGTTCTGGGGCATGTGCCTCGGGTTGATGTCCGGGACGATGCGCACATCGACTGCGAAGCGTTCGAGCTGCTTGATGAGCCTCGGGATCTCGCCGGCGCGGCTGCTGGGCAGGGCGAGGTACACAGCATCGACCTCGCGCTCCTCGAGTGCTTGTTCGAGATCGTTGATGCCGCCCAGAACGGGGCGCTTGAGGCACTCGGTGCGTGAGGTCTTGTCACGGTGGCCCACGAAGTAGGCGACGCTGATACCCGTCCACGAGTTGCGGTCGAGCGTGTGGCAGGTGATCTGCCCGAGTCGGCCCACGCCCACGATGCACGCATGGCGCAGGTTTCTGCCTCGGCGGCGCAGCGAGCGGAGGAAGCTCCGCAGGCTTGTGCGTTCTGCAGATATCAGCGTTACGAGCAGGATGAAGAGCAGCCCGAGTTGGAGCCTGCTCGCGTCGAGCCCGATGGAACCGAGATTGATGATTGTCTGGCCCGGGTTCTGGTTGATCAGGTTCGACCCGATGACCCAGAGCAGAACAACAATCGCGGCGGTCGCGCCGACGACAGCGCGGAAGATCTGCCCGATCTCCGACCAGATCGACCGGTCACGGCGCGGGGTGTAGAGGCGGAAGCCCCACATCGCATAGAGCACCGCGGGCACAACAAGAAACGCGAGCGGCTCGCGGATCGCGCGGCTCGTCGTCAGGGCCTGCATGTCTGACGAGATGTAGAGCCTGAGCATCCACGCGAGGTAGCAGGCGAGCGTGACAACCGCAGCGTCGGCGAGGACCAAGACCGAGACGAAGATTTGGTGGCGCTGTTTGACCAATCGACGGCCCCCACCTGATCGAAAGATCCGTCTGCGATCGGGTTACATCACTGACTGTAATTTGACATCGGCATCCGCTGCCTGAGTGGATCAGTTTAGCGCACTGCTCACGGAGGTGTCGGCTAGGGCCACACCCCCCCAGATCGAATGTCAGTCAGGCCACCCAGATTCTCGAGTACTGCCCTCGATTCGTCTGTGATCGCGTCTGCCGGCGGAGGAGTGATGTTGAGCTCGACGTACAGATCGCCGGGTGGGCTCGACTTGCAGCCCTGGCCTTTCAGCCTGAGGTGCGAGCCGCCCTTGCTGCCCGCGGGAACGGTGATTGTCGCGGTGCCGACGGGCGTCGGGATATCAATCTTTGCGCCGAGCGTTGCTTCTGCGATGGTGATCGGGAGCTCGAGATAGACGTCGCTGGCCTTCTCGCCACGCGCTGGGTCACCCCTCCGAAACAGTTGGTGCTTTGCGATGTTGACGGTGAGGATCAGATCACTCTTTGTGCCCGGCCTGTTGGCGTCGGCATGCCCGACACCCCGGACGCGGAGTTTCTTGCCGTGGGTGATGCCCGCGGGGATCGTGACCTCGACGGCATTGGTCTGATCGCCTACCTGGATTGTGATGTCACGCTTGCCGCCCGTGACTGCGGTGATGAATTCGATCTCGATCGTGTGCCTGACATCGGGCGACTTCGGTTGTTGGCGCCTAGCGCGCGGGCCTTGCCTTGCTGACCCCCCACCGCCTCCACCGAATGGGCTTGCTCCACGACCGCCGAAGAACGAGTCGAACATCGATCCGAGATCGTCCATGTCAAAGTCGACATTGACGCCCTGTGCCGATCCGCGTGGGCCCCCTCGGCCCCCGGCGACCTGCTCTCCAGCGTGACCGAACCGGTCGTACATCTGCTTTTTCTGCTCATCAGAGAGGACGTCATACGCCTCCTGGATTTCAACGAACCGGGACTGCGCGGACTCTTCTTTGTTGATGTCGGGGTGGTACTTCCGCGCAAGATCTCGGTATGCGGATTTGATCTCGTCCTGGGTCGCGTTCCGGCTGACGCCAAGCACATCGTAGTAATCGCGCTTTGCCATACGGATGATGTTATGACCCGTCTTCGGGTTCGTTGGCGCTGTCTTCCGAAGTTTCGACGCGTACGGGGGACTGGCTCGAGCGTGGATCCCAGTAATTGATCGCGCCACCGGGTCGAGAGCCAACGAGTTCGAGGCGGGTATTGGCCTGCCCGTCAGAGATGATGAAGAGCCCGTCGCCCTCGGGAGAGGCGTAGGACTCGACGACGGTGGCATCCTTCGCGTTGCTGAGATAGAACGCCCCGCCGTCGTCGTCCACGCTGAGGACCACGCGGTTGTCACCCGAGTCGTCTCGGACGGCGGACACGCCGCGCCCGTTGGGATCTACGAAGCTCCCGAGGACGGTTACGTCGTTGTTGTTTGAGAGGAAGATCGAGCCGCCGTCCTCGTCGCATCCGATTTCGGTGAGCTGCTGCTCGTTCTCGTTGAAAATGGAAAGCCGGCCCCTGCCTTCGGGCGAGTTGTACGCCCAGAGCCCGAGCATGCCGTCGTTGTTGTAGAGGCTGATCGAACCCCCGTCCTCATCGCACGAGAGGAGCGCACCTTGCTGACCGCCGCTGCGTCCACGCACGGCGAGCAGCCCTCGAAGGTCCGCGTCGGCAAACGACTCGACCACGACCGACCCGACGTTGTTGTACAGCTGAAAGAGCCCGCCTTCCGGGTCGGCACCCAGAGTCAGCTGGGTGGCGCCGTCGGCGTTGCCGATCTGGAGATCCCCAGCGTTCGACCCGGTTATGCCCAGCGTAAGTGCCTCGAAACCGTTGCTGTTGTTGAGCGTGACGCGAGCGCCGTCTTGTGACGAACCGAGAACAACCAGTTTGTTGCCCTTGTCGTCACCCATTAAGAGCAAGCCCGACTGATCGGTGTTGGCGTACGTCTCGAAGACAGGCATGCCCTTTACGTTGTTGACGAAGATCATCCCGCCGTCGGCATCCTGGCCGAGCTGGACGAGGATGTTGCCCTCGTCGTCAACGACGTGGAGCTGCTTCGTCGTAATGGTGTCCATCACTCTGTTGGTGATCGGGCCTGCCGCGATCGCCGCAGCACACGTCAGCCCCATGCCGAGCGCGACAGCCGTCAGCTTCCAACGCTTCTTACTTTGCGTGAGCGCGTCCATGCGACTTTCGAGGCGTGCGATCCGGTCGAGTGTGCTCTGGTCCATGAAGAAACTCCATCACATAAGTACATGTTGGCGCACTGTACCAGATCGGCTCGAGCCCATATGAAACAGACCCGCCTGAGCGGGTCCGTTCGTGGAATCAAATCAAACTTTGGTATTCACTCGCCCTGAGTGTCAGCCTCGTCCAACGTCTCGCCTTCGGCGGGGCCGACTTCCTGCTCGACCTTCTCGACGAAGACGCACTCGATATCGAAAACGATGTCAGAGTTCGGGGGGACGCGCTGGATGGAGCGGTTGCCCCAGGCCAGCGGCGATGGGACGAAGACACGCATGCGGTCGCCCTTTGACATGCCCTCGACAGCGCGGAGCCAACCCTGGACCATCCCGCCCGGGTACTGGTAACGGAAAGGCTCACCACGATCGAACGATGCATCGAACTTTGTACCGTCAGAAAGCTTGGCGACATAGTCGACGACGATGAAGTCGCCCTCTTCGACGGGGTTCTCTGTGACATCACGGAATGTGGTGACGATGAGTCCGTCGTTGTAGCGGTCGACCTTCACGAGGTCATCTGCCTTGACGAACTCAACGGGGCTTTCGCTGCCGACTTCCCAGGCGACATCACCGTTTGCGTCGTAACCGACGTCGCTGATGCTGATCGAGTCGCCGCTGAAGCTGACCGAGCTGGTCATCTGCACCGCGCCACCCCTGTGGTCGGGGTACGCCGCGGGCGAGGAACCCGAGAAGCCTGCGCCGTCGGGTTTCAGATCGATGTCCATCGTCGGGAAGAACTCTGCTGCGGTGAGCGTCCTTGGGAACACCTCGGGGGTGTAGGCCATGCCCAGCAGCGCAGTCGCGGCTTGCGGGTCGCGAAGATCAAACGTGCGCAGACGCAGCTCACCCTTGAAGCGGTAAAGCTGGAAGATTGCCTGGCGGTACGGCGAGGCGGTGTCGTCCGCGCGAGCGATCTCGACGTAGAGAGCGTTCTCGAGACCGGCGATCGTCGCGGGGCCGATGGCCATCGCGATGTCGGTCTCGCCGTTGGTGCCGAACTCACGGACCGTTGCGCTGGTCTTCCAGACACCGGTCAGCATCTGGGCAGCCTTTGCGATCTCATCGTCGGAGTAGTTGGTTGTGATCTCGGGGGCATCCACGAGCTGAGGCTCGGGAGCGGGCTGAGCCTCGGCCGCCGCTTCGTCCTGCGAGAGTGCTTGGCCGCTTATGAGAGCGAGCCCGACGATCGGTGCTGTGATCCAGCGTCGTTTCATGGTGATTCTCTCCTGCCGGTGTGTACGGGCCCGGCGAGATCGGGAGAGCG
>WUAK01000191.1 GCA_009827205.1 Phycisphaeraceae bacterium
CATGCAGCAGCGCCAGGGCACAAAGCGAAATCCCGCAAAGAAAGACAAAGGCCAGCCGCCCGAGTTTGTTGCAAAGCGTGTGCTCTCGGCGCTGCGAAGCCCAAGACCAGAAGTCTGGATGAGCGAACCCGCTAGACGCGGATTTCTCATCGCGGCTCATCTACCGAGGCTCACCAACCGACTCCTGCGCGACAGGTACAAACCGGGCTAATCCACTCGCATCAGCAGCACAACCGCGTGAGCCTCGACCGCCCGCCCCTCACCTACAGCATCCACTTTCTCGTGTGTCTTGCCTTTGACGTTCACCAGCGCCTCGTCGATCCCGATCAGGCGTGCGATATTGCCGCGGATCTGCTCCTTGACGGGTGAGAGCTTCGGGCGTTCGAGAATCACCGTCAGATCGAGGTTCGATACCGCATAACCCGCCCGCCGGGCCCGGTCCGCAGCTTCGAGCAGGAATTGATCAGAAGTCGCACTCTCCCACTGCGGATCCGTGTTCGGAAAGAGCTGCCCGATGTCAGGCTCTCCAAGAGCGCCCAGGATCGCGTCGGTCACCGCGTGCAGAGCGGCGTCGCCGTCGGAGTGGCTCACCGGACCCATGTCGTGGTCGAACTCGACCCCACCGAGGACCAGAGGCCGGCCCTTTCCATCGGGCTCGCGGGGTTCGAGCCGGTGCAGGTCGTAGCCGTGACCAACGCGGAACGGGGGGTGCTGATCCATGCTGACACTGTATCGGGCGGAACCAGGCCAAGGGACCGGTTCCGGGTGGACGACGGAGGCCGAACTCGTCGATAGACTCTCTGGGCCTCCCGGCTTGGGGGGCGACGTTACGGAGATTAGACAGATGACCAACCGCCGCCCTGTCCTTCTGACCGCCTGCCTGGGCCTGATGTCCGCCCTACTCGTCGGATGCAGTTCATCGAAGGACGCCTACTCGTACGAGAGCACCCCATACCAGCCCCTGACGGTCACCGTCGTTGATTCGACCACGGGCGAATCGCTCTGGGCGATGGATGTTCCCGTCAACCAGAAGCTCAAGATGAGGTTCTACGACGATCGCACCGTCGATGACGCCACGGGCAACCGCCAGGCGATGATGCGGTGGGATCTCATGGAACCCAGCAAGAACAGCGGCTCTCTCAACAACGAGATCGCGGTCCCGCTGGCCCACTCCAGACGGATCGATGTCACACTCCGTGATGTACCAGAATTCGCAACCTCCGGCGGGTATGTTGCCCCTCGGACGCCAAGCGAAGCACCCCCGACCTCTGGCGATCTGCTCCCATCCGAGATGGACCCACAGGACGGAAGCCGCGACAACCCGCCCTCCCTCGATCCCATCGATATCCCGAGCGATGATGGCTGATTCAGCTCGCTGACAGGCGACTCGGCGGGCCGTACGCCCAACGATGACCCATGCCCCCGGCTGAGAACCCGATGATCAATCTGATTCGGCAGTGCTCGCGTCTCCGCGTGGTGCTGCCGATTCTCTTTGCGCTCGTCGGGCTCGGGCTCTGGGCGAGTGTGTCCTTCGGCACCGAAAACCTTGCCAATCTCCCGGAGCAGGTCTCCAGGACAATCCGGTACGAGATCCGCCTGCCCCGCGCCCTCTGTGCCGCGATCGTGGGCATCGACCTCGCCGTCGCGGGCGTGCTCTTGCAGGCGGTCATGCGCAACCCACTCGCGGCGCCCAACATCATCGGTGTCACGGCGGGCGCGGGCCTCGCCGCGACGATCGTGCTCGTTCTGATACCCGAGTTCACCGCCTCGCTGCCCGATGATCACTTCCTGCGCACAAACGCGGACGCGATCCTCCCGGCTGGCGCGTTCATCGGTGCGATGGCAGCCGGACTCACTGTTTACGCGCTCAGCTACAGGCCAGGATCCGGCGCCAGCCCGATCCGGATGGTCCTGGCGGGCATCGCGATCACCGCGATGCTCGGCGCCATCACGACCTACCTCCTGATCGCCTACCCGGACCGGAACCAGGCGGCCATCCAGTGGCTCTCAGGATCGCTCAACGGCCGGGGCTGGGATCAGGTGCACTTCGTCAAGTGGTACAGCATCGCCGCCTTGCTCGCGGTCATCCCGATGATCCCATCGCTCGATGCACTCAGACTCGGAGACGACGCCGCCCGAGGGCTTGGGGTCAGAGTTGAATTCGTCCGTTTCTCTGCGCTCGCGCTGGCATGCCTGCTCGCAGCGAGCGCAGTCTCTGTTGCGGGCAACATCACGTTCATCGGGCTCATCATCCCGCACATGCTCAGGTTCATCGTTGGGTCGAGGCATCTCGTGCTCATCCCCGCTGCGGCTCTGGGCGGAGCGGTGCTGCTGCTGTACGCGGATCTTGGCGCACGAACCGTGCAGAAGCCCCAGGAACTCCCCGTTGGGATGATCACCGCGCTGCTCGGCGGCCCCTACTTCATCTTCCTGATCATGACGACGAGGTCGATACGGTGAATCTGGCATGCGAAGGCATCTCGGTTCGCTTCGGCCGCGCCGACCCGGTGCTCGGACACCCCGAGCCCGTCTCGCTTGAGTTCGCGGAGAAAGACTTCACAGCGATCATCGGCCCCAACGGTTCGGGCAAGTCCACGCTTCTTCGCACACTCTCACGACTCCAGAAACCGACAACCGGCAGGGTGCTGCTCGGCGGATCTCCGCTTGCCAAGATCAAACCCAAAGAAATCGCACGCAAACTCGCGCTGGTGCCACAGTCACCGCCCGTTCCCCACGACATGACCGTGACCGACCTCGTCGCGCACGGCAGACACCCCCACCGCGGCGTGAGCGAGCACCTGCTCGGACGTGATCGGGAGATCGTCGAGAACGCGATCGAACGGTGCGATCTCAAGACCTTCGCCGAGCGACGAGTCGCGACGCTCTCGGGCGGCGAGAAGCAGCGTGCGTGGATAGCCGCGGCTCTGGCGCAGGAACCCAGAGTGCTCCTGCTCGACGAGCCGACCAGCGCCCTGGACATCAGGCACCAACTCGAGGTCATGGATCTCCTGCGGAGCCTCAACGAGCACGATCACATCACGATCGGGATCGTGGTGCACGACATCAACCTCGCAGCGCGGGTCTGCAGCAGGATTGTCGCGCTCAAATCAGGCCAGATCGTCGCCGACGGAACACCCGAAGCAGTCATCACGCCCGATCTATTGAGACTCGTTTTCAATGTGGAAACAGAGATAAGCCCGGACCCCGTCATGGGGACTCCTACCTGTCGGTTCCTCTCCCCGATTGCGTGCGCCGTCGAATAATTTTGTTTTTACCGGAACACGCCCGGAACGGATGCGAAACTCCAATTGGATGAGTTCTCATCCACGACACAGCTTCAGAACATCCAGTGTGTGTGGAGGTGGACATGTTTCTTGCCGCTGTATCGACATTGATTTGCGCGGGCACTGCTCAGAGTCCTGAACCATTGGTTGAAACAAACACTGTGGACGGTCACGTCCAAGCGATCGCTGCAACTCCCGTCAGAGTGAACGCGATGGGTAGGGTCATAGAGTTCGGCGACGCCGTCCAACTCGGGCAAGGTGTATCTCGCGGTCCGGGCTCGTGTGATCAGAGCACCCCGCTGTTCGATTCCTTTGTTGTCACGGATACAGACGGCGACGGGATCCCGATTGATCCTGTCTGCGGCGACCTCTGCGGGTTGGGTACGCCTGGTTCGCGATACTTCTTCGGCAGCGAATTCCCCATCCAGGGCTTCGCGATGGACATAGTCATCGACCCCGCTCAGGGTCGCGACCTTGAATCGATTGTCCTGCCGACGATCATGGCGCGCTGTGTGAACAACAAAGACATCTACATGTACATGCTAGTGTCGATTTATGAGGACTACGACACCACAGGATTCGGCTACGACATTAACGGCGACACGATCGGCGACACACCCTTCCCCCCTGATGACTTGGATGGCGACACCAACCCCGACGCCCTTCTTGGTTCTGCGGTACTCACCTTCCCGATCCCGCTCGGTGGGTACCAAATTTTCTACGCCTCAGAGTTGGACAGCCTCGGGATACCACTCCCAAGTGACGGCATAGGGGGTATCCGTGTGCAACTTGTCGACGAGTTTGTTGATCTTGACGGCGACACGGTGAACGAAAGCCCGGTCCCGTTCGAGAACACAAGCGCCATGCTCTGGGCACCGAGTGCAGGCAACCCGGGATGTTCCATCCCTTCATATGGCGCGAGACAAACTGATACGTGGTGGCCACTCGGCTACAACATCTGCAATGACACACCAGGCTATTCGCCCGATCCGTTCACATACGTGTTCGATGACTCACTTTCGGGCGTCGTCGCTTGCCCGGAAACACTCATGCCCGCGGTCACGATCTTTGGGACGTGCGCCGATGAGCGCATCTGTGCAGATCAGAACGCGGACGGTCAGGTGCTCCCAAACGATTTCACAGCCTGGATCGACAACTACAACTCCGGCGACTACCGCGCCGATGTCAACCAAAACGGGTTCATCACACCGACCGATTTCACCGCGTGGATCGCGGCTTTCAATCAGGGCCAGTCAGGCCCGAACTGCAGTCCTTAAATCGCCTCACGCTCGGACGAGGCGATCACCCATCTTTGGCGCGTAGAGGCGCATCGCGTCCCGCGTGTCGACAACCAGTTTCGAATGCTCGGCGATCATCTCGTAGTCGAACGCCGAGTGGTTCGTGGAGATGACTACCGCGTCGTACGACGCGAGTGTCTCGGGCGTGACCTCGACGCTCGTCAGACCAAGGTCGTAGTGGCGCATCTTCCAAGTGGCCCCGATGTGCGGGTCGCTGTAGTCAACGCGGGCGACACGCTCGCGCAGCAGTTCGATGAGCTCGAAACTCGGGCTCTCTCGGACGTCATCCACATCGGGCTTGTACGCGAGCCCGAGGACGAGCACACTGGCCCTCTTCGCCGCCAGGATCCGCTCTTCGAGCGCCCTGGCGGTTTTCTCAACGACATACGCGGGCATCGCGTGGTTGATCTCACCCGCCAGTTCGATGAACTTCGCGTCGTGCCCGATCTCCTTGGCACGCCACGCGAGGTAGTACGGGTCGATCGGGATGCAGTGGCCACCAAGACCGGGCCCGGGCCAGAAGGCCTGGAACCCAAAGGGCTTCGTCGCCGCGGCCCGGATGACCTCGAACACGTCGATGTCCATGTCCGACAGGATGACTTTCATCTCGTTGACGAGCGCGATGTTCACGGCGCGGTAGACGTTCTCGAGGATCTTCGCCGCCTCGGCGACCTCTGCCGATGAGACGGGCACGATCTCCTTGATACCGATGCGGTACAGCTTCGCTGCCAGATCCGTAGCGGTCTCGTCGAGACCACCGACGAGCTTCGGGATCGTCGCCGTCGCATGGCTCTTGCGGCCCGGGTCCTCTCGTTCGGGGCTGAACGCCACAAGAAAGTCCTCGCCAGACTCGAGTACTGTGCCAACCGCCTTTGCACCCTCGTAGATCGCATCAAGAAACTCACGCCGAGTCGTCCCCGGATAGGTCGTTGACTCAAGCACGCTCAGCTGGCCAGGCCGCCGCGCCATCCCGATGTCACGACCTGTCGTTACGACGTACGACAGATCGGGCTCAC
>WUAK01000192.1 GCA_009827205.1 Phycisphaeraceae bacterium
GGGGGGAGGACCTTGTGCTTCTTCCCGTCGCCGGCCTTGAGGTGGATCTTGTACCACCCGTACCCGAAGGGCGATCCGAGGTCAGCGAGATCGGCTGGACCATCGATCGGCGCGAATCGCGCATTCTCGCCCGAGATGTAGTCAGAGCTGTCAACAGCTTTCCAGTCGCTGAGCGCGACCGAAGGGGTGCCGACGCGGGCGGGGCGGGCGTCCTCAAGCACAAACTTCTGCTTCTTTCCGTCGAGCCCGAATATGAGGCAGCTCTTCGCGCCGGGCATGCCAACCGGGATGCCATCGGCGTTGACGGATTCAACACCAACGAAGACACCGTGCTCTGTGGCAAAGATCGTGTCGATCGATTCTTCGTTGCCGACGATGATGGTGAAACCCTCATGCGTTTCGATAAGGGGTGTCTTGCCCTTGGGGACATCGACGGTCAGGGGCGATCCGTTGATCGAGACCATGCCCTGTGTGCCGGCGGGGCCGTAGCACACGATGCACTTGCCCGCCAGTGCCATGGCGTTGAGCGTGCAGTAATCCATCGTGCCGCGGCCGTCGAGCAGGACATCGAACAGCACCCACGACGCGGCCTGTTTGCCGAGGCTGACGGTAATCGAAGAACCATCACCCAGCAGCAGGTCCATCGTGCGCACCCGCGTGGACTTGGAAATTGCTTCGGGTTCCTTGGCGAGGATGAACGCGACCGAGCCCTGGCTGCCGACGAGGTCGATGACCGCGACGGGGTCGCCTGAACTTGTGTGGTGCCGCTGATCAAGGAGAATCGGCTTGTAGTTGTGATCGAGGTTTGCAAAGACGCGTGAGAAGCTCGAAGCCATCGTCGTGACGCGGCGTATTGCGTGGAATGACTCGCCTGCCGAGCCCGATGCGGTGATCGGCGCGTGCCTGCCGTGGTTGTTCTCAATGAATCGGCTCGCGTCGTTGCCGTCGCGTCCGGGCCAGAACCCGGGCGTGAGCCCGCCCGCGACCGGGTTGGCCACGAATTGTCCGCCGCCTGCGAGCACTTCGACGAGGCGCCGCTGGATCGCGTAGGGCACGAGATCGGGCTCGTCGTCGCCGCCGACGAAGGTGTGGTTGCACAGAGGCATGTCAACAACAATGCGGGGCTGATCGGGCGCGACAGATGCGAGCTGTCTGAGCGTCGCGAGCATGTCAGCGCTGCCGACCCAGCCCTCGATCTCGCCTTCGACGCTCTGCCAGAGGCTGTTTGAGTTGACCGACGGCACGTTGAAACCCGCTTCGCGGTAGTAGCGAGCGAGCTCGCCGAGGTACGACGTAGCCGCGGCATCATCGCCGCAGGTCCACTCCGATTCGTTCTGAATCATGACGATAGGTCCACCCTCGCCCGGGCTTGTGACCTGAAGGTCGCGGACCTGTTCGGCGATGGCGGTGATGTACCTGCTGGCGGCTTCGAGGAAAGGGGCGGATCCGGCGCGGAGCCGGATGTCATCCTTGCGGGCGAGCCACTCGGGGATGCCTCCCATGTCCCAGCCGCATCCGATGTATGGTCCGGGGCGGAGGATGCAGAGCAGACCCGCGTGGTGAACGAGTTGGATAAACCTTCGAAGGTCCCTGCCGGCGACGAAATCGAACTGGCCGGGTCTGGGTTCGTGCATCGCCCAGGGGATACTCGTAGCGATCGTGTTGAAACCGGCGAGCTTCGCGGCGTGTATCCGGTCTGCCCAGGCCTCGTGCGGTATCCTGCCGTAGTCAATCTGGCCCGCCACGAGCCAGATTCGCTTGCTATCGATCATGAAGCTTTGACCGTCGTGGGTCACTGTCGCCATTGATCGGGCTCCGTTTGGAATAAAGAAAGTAATCGTTCGGGGGTGGGCTCAACAAGGCCGCGTGTTCGGGCTCTGATTGTGGTTCCTGAGCCGGAAAGAACAATAGGAGGGCACTTCGAAAACCGCAACATTTTCGGTGTCAAGGAATTAGATACCGTGCCTTCATTGCTTCCTTTGGGTCATATTTCGGAGCATCTGTTGGGTAAATATCAAAGAATTGTTTGGGTCGTTCCTGTCATTCTTCCCGCACTATCGGGCTGCACGGTCGGGATGGGAGATATCGATCGCAGGATCGATCGGGTGCTGGGCGAGAGCTCGGACAACCTCGGGGCGTTTGTGAGAAACCCGGACTGGGAGCCGGCTGAGCGGGAATCAGAGGACGTTCCGCCGAGTGAATTCCGATCGAAATCGACCCTCACCACCAACCCAGCGCCAGGCGAGCTTGAGTACACCACTGCCGACGAGGCCCGTGACGCCCAGGCGAGGCTCGACGAGTACCTCGCTGATCAGGAAGGCGAGAAACTCGAGCTGACACTCGCCGAGGCGCTGCGAATCAGCCAGAGTTCGAGCCGGGAGTTTCAGACCGCGGAGGAGCAATACATCCTTTCGGCGATCAGCTTGCTCATCCAGAGGCACCAGTTCAACCCCCAGTTCTTCAACACCACGACGTTTACCACGTCAGGCGATGCGAACGACGGCAGGCACGATGTCATCCTCGACATCATGAATGAGCTCGGTGTCAGCAAGAACTTCGAGCGGGGCGGTCAGGTCGCCGCGAGCTGGATACTCAACGCGAGCGAGGATCTGCGCAGCGGCGTCAGCGACCGGTACACGCAATCGAGCGAACTTGTGCTCACGGGTGCGTTCCCACTCCTCCGGGGGGCGGGGCTTGTCGCGAGCGAGGCGCTCATACAGGCGGAGCGGAACCTGATCTACGCGGCACGCGAGTTCGAACGCTTCCGCCGCGAGCTGTTCGTGGAGATCGCGAGTGACTACATCCGATTGCTCCAGCAGCAGGCCTCGATCATGAACCAGGAGCGTCGGATCGAGTCGCTCGAAAGTCTGCTGGCCGAGACGGTTGCGAAGGCTCAGGCCGGCATGCTGCGCGACTTTGATATCTCGATCGCGGAAAGTGACCTTCTCGAAGCGCAGGCGTCGCTCGCGGATCTCAAGGACAGCTACAGGTTCTCGGAAGACACGTTCAAAATCCGCATCGGTTTGCCGGTCGACCAGGCGATCGCTGTGAACCCGCTGAAGCTCGATCTGCCCGACCCTGACATCACACCGGGCGAAGCGACGGTGCGCGCGCTCGAGTACAGGCTCGATCTCCAGAACACACGCGACCAGGTGCTCGATTCTCGCCGCGACGTCGCAAACTCGCGAAACGCGCTGCTGCCCGATCTGAACGTGAACGGCAGGGTTGGTTTGCCCACAGATCCTGATGTAGATGAAGGCGGGCTCGATTTCGACCCCGACGAGCTGACCTACTCAGCGGGCGTTTCACTCGCGCTCCCTCTTGACCGCGTCGAAGAGGAGCTGCGCGTGCGTCAGAGCATCATCGGGCTCGAACAACAGATCCGCGCGTACGAGCGCGAACGCGACAACGTCGTGATCCAGGCGAGATCCGCGGTTCGTGGTGTGGAGCGTGCACGACTGCAGCTCACACTCGCAGAACGACAGGTCGAGACGAACCGCCGGCGTCAACGCGGGCAGGAGCTCGACCGGGACAACGTGACACCGCAGGAGATCGTGGACACGCAGAACGCGCTGCTCAACGCTGAGAACGCACGCGACCAGGCTCAAGCCGACCTGCGTGTGGCGATCCTCGACTACCTGCTCAATACGGGTCAGATGCGCGTGACCGACCAGGGCTCGATCGACTCCATCGGTGGGCTCGAGCTGATGGAAGCGCAGAACGTCGGCGACGATGAAAGCGAAGAAATCAACGAGGATGACGAGAACGACGGGGGCTGATCAGCCGAAGTCGCGGAGCCAATCGTCGACCGAGAGCTGCCAGCGTTCGTGGACCTTCCAGTCCTCGCCGGTTGTGAGGTGACTCTCACCGCCCTTGGATTTCTGGAAGCCGCAGGATGTGACGAGCTTCTGGCTGTTCGCGTTGTCGGGCTGGACCCATGCATCGACGCGGTGCATCCCGAGACCCTCGGGCAGATCCGCGAACGAGTAGGACATCAACGCGAGCAAGCCTTCCTGCGCGAAACCGATGCCGGTGCGTTTCGGGTCGAGCCAGAAGTTGACATCCGCGTTGTTCTCGAAGCCCCGGCGGATCACGACGAGGTTGAACGCGCCGACGATCGAGCCGGTGCGGTTGGTCGCGATGCGGCGGAACGACTTGCCTGTCTTCTCGCCCTCCGCGGTGAGCTCGAGCTGACGTTCGAATACGGATTCGGGCGACTGCCCCTCGTCCGAGAGCGGCAGCACCTTGCTCAGGTGCTCGCGGGCATTTTCGTAGAGCTCGATCAACGCAGTTCTGTCTGATACTTCGAGCGGTCGCAGGATGAGCCTCGGCGTCTCGATGGTGACCGCGGGGCGTTCCTTTGTGGGCGTGGTGACGTGAACCCGAACGGGCTTATTGGGCCCAACGCCCGGTGCACGCCGCGATCGAACGACTGATGTATCTGGCAGCATGTCCGGACTCCGTGATCAGCGTCGCGGTGCGTAGAGTCGGTCTATGGATGCCGACGCAGCGCTCGCGTTGCGATTGATTCTGGCTATCGGCACGGCCCTGTTGCTGACCTTCACAGTTGGACGCGCACTGTTGCGACTCGACTGGAGAGGCGCCGGTGTCGTGGGCGGTGTTTGCGCAGGAATTGCGCTCGGCCCGCTCGTTTTCGGGAATCTCTCCCCCACCTTCTACGAGCAGCTCAATGAAGGAGGCGTCGCCGAGCGCGAGACTCTCGAGGCGTTCATCGTTCAGCGAGCAGTGGATGAGGCGGCTCTGGCCGAAGTCGGTGTCAGCGAGGTAGCTCTCTCGGAAGCGGAGATTCAGAACGATGCTCGCGAGGGCCGCCTGCGTTCTGAACTCGCAATCGAACTCGCGAGGTTCAAGGCCGCGCCGCTGGGTGGTGCAGCTGTTCTCGGATTGATCTATCTGATGCTCGGCAGCTGGCTCGGGTTCGGGCTTTGCCTCTCAGGCCTTCGCATCGGTGCGCTGGCTGGACTGATCGCGGTCCTCATCTGGGCCGTGGTTTCGCGCAAAGTGATGGGTGTCGGCCTGACCGAATCGGTCCTCGCCGGAGCGTTGATCACGGGCGGTACGTGCTGGAGCCGGGGAAGGTGGCGGCACTCGACCGGCCTCGGGTCGGTGCTGCTAGTGCTTGCGGTCGGCGCCGTCGCGGGTGCGGCGCACGCGGCATGGACCGCATGTGTCGCGGTTGCCCTTGGCGCGATGCTCTCGCGAACTTCAAGACTGAGCATGCACGCCAGAGCGCGGTGGTCGTTCGCTGCTCACGCGGTGCTCGCGCCGTCGGCGATCGCGCTGCTTGTTTCGCTGTTCAACCTCACACCCAGGACCGATCTCATCGCGTTCGTCCTCGTGGCCGGTGTCTTCGCGGGTGATGCGCACCTCATCGCGGCGTGGATCGCGATGGGCTGGCAAGCGACGGGCCGGCGCCGCGATCTCCCGATCAGTTCCTGGACCGGTGTCTATTCACAGGGCTGGACTGGTACTTCGCTGATGATCGCTGGGCTCGTCTTCGCATCGGGTGCGCTCGAAACGCAAACACCAATCGGTGGCGCGATCGGGCTCGCGGTTGCCTTTCATAGATCGGA
>WUAK01000193.1 GCA_009827205.1 Phycisphaeraceae bacterium
CTGTAGCTGCTGCAGCGAACCTCCGTGGTGTTGCACAGGCCAACGCGATCTACAACGGCGGAAACGACGACTACATCCCCCCGTCATACGTATACGGTGCCGACGAAACCGGCTTCAGGTGGGAAAAGGACGATCAGCAGACCACGAACCCCACACCCGCCAACGGGTACATCCACTGGTCACAGTCGCTCTTCGATGGTGACAGCACCGCTGGAGAGGCGTTCGAGAACCCGGCCGTGAGCAACGGCGGTGCTCCCCGCACCAACCCGGGCAGCGATCCGGACGATTGGGAATCACGTCAGGAGAACGACGCCGGTCAGACTGCCGGCAACCCTCAGGAAACACCACGCGACCGGCAGCTCTCGCGTGTCGCCTTCACAGGAAACGGCGCACTGTTCCCGCGAAACAAGTTTGGATCCTCCCCCGGCCAGCGCCGCAACCGGCTCGTGAAGGATGCCGAGATCCGCAACGCTGCAACAGTCATTCTCGCTGCCGAGTACTACGACTCAGGTGACAGCTGGTCGTCACTCGCCAAGACCAACGGCGGTGACCCAGGCGGTCAGGTCAGCGGTACGTTCCGTATCGCGAGTCACCGCCCGGTGACACCCTTCGAGGGGCGTTCCTCTGGCGGCGGTGATGCCGTCTACAACGAGCCCAGCTACCCAGGTGGCTCCGCTGGCGCAAGATTGCCCCGTTTCCGCTACCCCGATAGGGATGAGCAGACTGTGCTCCCTGATGATGAGAAGGGCAGCGGCACCTGGATTGACGGTGGCGTCAACATGGTTGGTGCGACCCACTCCGGTAAGGGCAACTTCCTCTTTGTCGATGGACACGTCGCGAAGTACACCGTGCTCGAGACTGTTGAGCAGAGGCTCTGGGGCGACAAGTTCTACAGCCTGACCGGTAGCGGCACCAAAGTCGTTCGGTTCGAAGACGAATAAGTACACGGACAAGGCTTAACGGCCTTGTCCGTGTTTCATTTGATTCGGGGCACGGGATGCCCAGTGTGATTCGACGAATCCGGCCGTGGAGGGCCGGTGCGCGATCGGTGTGTAGCTGGTGGCGCCGTGTGAGAGTGTTGATTCATTCACAAGCACAGAGAGATCTTTCAAATGCAGAACCAGAAGACCATTGTTGGACTGATTGCCGCGTGCGGCATGGCCGGAACTGTCAATGCCCAGCCCCAGGAAGTCACCATCTCAGGTGCAACGCTCCTCGAGAGCTTCCTGACCGCACCCGCCTCGACGAACGACTTCATCGACCTCGATGGCGACACTGTTGCAGGCAGCATCAACTTCAACAACGAGCAGCTCGCCGACACCGGTACCACCACCGGCAACGCCCTCGGCTCGGACTACTTCATCATCCAGTACACCGCGGTCGGATCGGGTAACGGCATCGCCGACCTCGACACCCGCGGCTCGGCCCGTCCCAACAGCAATGGTGTTGTTGTTGACGGCGACTCCAACTACATCCGCGGCAATGACGACCGCACCGATATCACACCGGACACGCCCTTCGGTGGTGCACCCGGCTCGGCATTCCTCGTTGGCGATGACGGCTTCACCTCCAACAACGTCTCCGATGGTTGGATGAACCGCGTCCTCTTCATCGACGGCGGCAACACCGTTGGCGTTGCGAACTCCGGTACCCCCCGTGCGTATCCCTTCCGCTCAGACGTTGCCGGCGGTCACAACGCCTCGACCAGCACCAACGACATGACCCACGGCGTCCAGGTTGACCTCGCTCCGACCGACGTCCCCGTCAGCTGGTTCATCACCCAGGCCGGCACGCCTGACCTCGACGCCTTCCCCAACACCCCGGGTTACGGCAACAACGGCATCGTCAGCCGCAACCAGGACGGCACCGTCAACGGCCAGTCCAACAAGCTCAAGACCCTCCAGAACACCAACACCGACACCGCCAACCCCAACTCGGCGACCATCTACTCCACCAGCCTGACCACCTCCCCTGTGCAGGCTCTCGTAAACTACGGCGTTGGTTACTCGCAGATCGACATGAGCAACCTGCGTCACGGCTTCGCTACCGGCCGCCTCGCGACCGGTGAGAACCTCATCTTCGTCACCCGTGACTCCGGTTCGGGTACCCGCAACGACTTCGCCAACGGCATCTGCCTCGACCCCTCGTTCTGCATGGGCGAGAACAACGGTCCCAAGACCTCCAACTCCGCCAACGACCTCGTTGGTGTGGACTACATCCCCAGCAACAAGGGCGGCTCGAGCCGCATGGACGCCACCACCATCAACACCAGACTCGGTGTTGGCTTCACCGGTGCTGAGCGTCTCTTCAACCGCGGCTACAAGACTGCCAACAACGGCACCGGTCAAATGGACTGCCTCGCGATCCGCAACGACATCTTCGGCACCGGCGCCGCGACCTTCAACCGCCCCTTCATCGACAACGTCCTGAACAACGACGCGGACACCGGTTACGTCGTCCAGGCTCCTTCGGTTATCGCCTCTATCGGTGACCCCCAGAACGAGACCATGCCAGGCGGCACCCCCGGCAACACCAACCCGCCCATGAACAACCCCGCCGCGGCTGGTTACCTCAACAACATCGCAGCTGCCGTTGCATCGTTCTCCGGTGATCCCGGCACCCCCGAGGACTTCTTCTCGCCAGGCGAGTTCCTCGGCTTCAACTTCATCCCGGTTGACGCGACCGACTTCGTTCCCGGCGCCGCGACCTGTGATCCGGTTGCTGCAAACACCAACACCACTCTCCAGGACTTCGTCCGCCAGACCAACGTTCTCGGCAACGCCGTGTACGCTAGCTTCGACAACACAGCCAACGGTATCGTGCCTCGCCGCACGGCTGGCCCGACCTACGCCGACGGTGTCGCAGGCGGTGGCAACTACATCGACGAGGCCGGCAACAGCGTCTCCTACGGCAGCTCGCTTACGACCCGCAACAAGATCTCGGGCGACTTCAACGCCGACCTCGCTCGTGACTGGGACGACATCGCTGATGTCGTCGGTGCATGGGAAGAGCGTGACGGCGGCGCCGCATGGGCCCCGCCCTCGGGTGCTGCTGGCCCCGGTGGTGACTTCATCCTCGACGTGATCGGCGATTTCAACGGCGACGGCGAGTTCAACGAGACCGACGTCCGCTACTTCGCCGATGGTCTTGCAGTCGATCCGAACACCGGCATCCTGGACCGTGCTGAGGGCTTCCTCCGTGCGGACAACGCATCTGCTTCGGGCAACGTCTTCGGCACCACCATGGCAACCGGCGCTGGCTACACCGCCGGTGCATCGGCTGCAGACGTGGCTGGCGCCACCGGCACCACCCCGGGCTTCCACCCGATCGGTGCTGACGGCGTCGTTGGCGCTGCCGACCTCGACTACATCTACGCGCAGTTCGCCGACCTCAGCGGCGGCCTCGACTGGACCGACACCGCGACAGTCGTTACACCCAACAGCCTCGGCATGCGTCGTGACCTATCGGCCGATGTCAACGGCGACCTCATGGTCGATCAGGCCGATATCTGTGCAACTCTCGCCTTCCTCGGCACAACGTCGGGCGACGTCGATCTTGACGGCGATGTTGATGCTACTGACGAAGCCATCGCTAACGGCAACCTCGGCAACGCAGGTGGCTGGGCTGACGGCGACGTCAACGGCGACGGCCAGGTCACCCAGGCCGACGTCAACATCATCACCGGTGCGGCTGCAGATCCTTGCTCGACCTCCGTCACCTACGACTGCTGCGACGTCAACGCCGACGGAACCTGCACCCCGGCCGACTTCACGGCTTGGATCAACGCGTTCAACAACAGCGATCCTCGCTGTGACGCAAACAACGACGGCGGCTGCGACCCGACGGACTTCACCGCCTGGATCAACGCTTACAACTCAAGCGTTGGCGGTAGCCCGCTCACCTGCACTGAGTAAGTCGTAATTCGTTCAACCCGGGCAGGAATTCTCTGATTCCTCCCAGTCCCCACGGCGGCGCCTGTTTACCCCAGGCGCCGCCACTATTTTTGCGCTTTAGACATCGTCTTTGCGAGACGGCCTTCCCACCACGTTGCGAGTTCATCACTTTGCGCCCGCGTGATTCCGAATGCGTCGCACATATCTCTGCCCGCTAGAACGAGTTGCTCGAACGTCTCATCCAGATTTGTACACTCACTCGCGAGACAGAATCTTCTGGCGGCGCTATCCCAGGCACCGTCGAGTGCTGGGATTGGAAGTTTGAGCACCTGTTTGGCCGAAAGTTTGATGGCACCCGGTGTCATCGCGGTGCCCGCGTAGTGCCTCACAGCAAACAGGCAGGCGACTGGAGATGACAGCGCGCTGGCAAGATGCCAGATATCTACTCCTGGCTTTGGACATGCAGTGATAACGGGCATGCATGGAAGACAGATTCCATCATCATCGACAGCACTTTCGATGACGCTTGATTGAGTGGCGACCATGACCTTGGGCACCAGTCGTGCATCGATCCAAGTTGAAAGTGAGCCTGTGTTGTGCATTCTGGCTCGATGTATTCTCGGCGATTGCCAACGTTCCTTGAGGACACGGTGAGGCCGCAGCCCCCAGCCAAGACGCGCCGGATCGATCATGCTCGTGGTGATGAGTTTCGGGAATTGGCTGTCGTCTGCATCTTGTAAATCGACAATGTAGCCGGCGAGACCGTAGTACTCATCGCGAAAGTCTGCGGTCGCTGTTGCGATCTCACTTATTGTGGCATGAGAGTTAATGGTGACATCAGGCAGGCCGCGTGCGTCGGCTGCCAGATGGGACCACGTTTCTGATCCAGATTCAGTAGCTAAGGACGTTCTTGACTGGGATTCACGAAAGTCGAGCGAGTACGTGCATGCGCAGTTCGATTCTGGCGCATGTGTACCGAGAATGACCGGTGCACACGTCGCGACGAGCGCCTGCTCGAACGCGTGCTCGCCGCTCACCCAGAGGTGCTCGAGCGTGTGGCTTTCTCGGATCATTTTGCGGATGGCCGCCGCATCACGTGAGGCTAGAAATGACTGTGGGAGTAGAAATGACACCCTCCCGGCTGGTGCGAGCTTACCGAGAGCGTCTGCAAGGAAGAGAGCCGAGGAGTCGGTATATGCCGAGGCTGACCTGCCAAGTCGCTGCTTGATGATCGCAGCGCAGCCTCGATCAATGGTAGTCAAGGAGCTTAGCTGGCTCAGGAAGGGTGGGTTGCCAACCATGGCGTGGAAACCACCTGAGACGCCAGATATTGGAGTTCCAAGGTTGTCATGGTGGGAGTTCACGAGGACATCCTAGGAAAATGACGCGTGATGCGCCTGGGGTGACAACAATACGGGGACACGGTTCGAGCGAGGCACCAGGAGGCTGCGATGTTCTTTCGGATGATCTATGACGATGCACTGTCGCAGGCTGCGTATCTCATCGGCTGCCAGAAGACCGGCGAAGCGATTGTTTTCGATCCTGAGCGGGATGTAGACCGCTACATCGAGCTTGCCGTGCAGAACGATCTGCGAATCGTCGCGTGCGCCGAAACACACATCCATGCCGACTTTCTTTCGGGGTGCAGAGAGCTGGCCGAGACTACCGGCGCCAGGGTGTAC
>WUAK01000194.1 GCA_009827205.1 Phycisphaeraceae bacterium
TCGAAGTGGTTGTCTGCCTCCCTGAAGGCAATCCCGGTGGTCTTTGCAACTTCCTCAGCGACCCGGCGTCCAAACTCAGGATGGGTGTTGATTCCTGTGCCGACCGCTGTGCCGCCGAGTGCGAGCTCGCTGAGGGAGTCCAAAGCTGTTTCAGCGCGCCCTCGGGAGTGGGTCATCTGGCTCGCAAACCCACTGAAGACCTGTCCGAGACGGATCGGGGTAGCGTCCTGAAGGTGCGTTCGGCCGATCTTTACGATGTGGTCCCAAGCCTTCGCCTTGGCGTCGAGAGCCGTTTCGAGTCTTTGGATAGCTGGCAGCAGCCTGGCCTTGATCTCAGTAGCTGCGGCGATGTGCATCGCGGTAGGGAAGGTATCGTTCGACGACTGCCCCATGTTGACGTGGTCGTTGGGATGCACACCTCCCTGGCCTTCGGGCTCATCACCCACCCAAGCGGGATCCTTAGACCTGCCGATGGGCTGATCGTGCAGGAGGCAGGCCAGGTTCGCGACAACCTCGTTGACATTCATATTGGTCGATGTGCCGGAACCGGTCTGATAGATATCGATCGGGAAGTGTCGTGCGATTCCACCTTGATCGGCAAGCCCCTCATGGATCTGCCTACAGGCAGCCTTGATGTCTCCAGCTCGTCTTTCAGAAAGCCTGCCAAGCTCGTTATTCACGCTGGCGGCGGCGCCCTTCAGCGTCGCGTATGCCTTGATAATGGCCTCAGGCACAGGCCTCCCAGAGATCGGAAAGTTCAGTACCGCTCGCTGAGTAGACGCCCCGTAGAGCACATCCGCGGGAACAGGCATCTCGCCCATGGAGTCCTTCTCGATCCGGGTCTCAGCGGTGGTCATTGCAATCTCCGTACAGTTGCGTGTAAGTGGGGGCAGAACCAAAAAGGCCCGCCCGCCCGAATCATACGCAGCGCGAGTATTAGTGCCGAGGGGAACACGCCATGACAAGAGTCGTTTTGTCAACCATCGTCAGCCTTTCGATCGCCGGAATCGCATCAGCTCAGGTCACCGACGAGGTCTCGCCCTACCTCACACGCACAGAACCCCAAGAGTGGATTCTCAAGTCGAGCGTCACTCTCACCCCAAACCTGACGGGACTCCGCCAAGAGGGCAGCTTGACTGTCGACGACGAATATGAGATTGAGCAAGGCACGATCTTCTACCCGCTGCCCGAGATCAGCGCTTCCCACGAACGCGATTTGAAAACCGTCGAGGCGAAGCTGATTTTCCGCAACGGCCGCGAGATACCCATTCGGCAGAACCTCGTCAGCGAGATAGGGCCTGGTGTGCCTCTGCATTCGAACGAGACTTACGGCACGTGGATGTTCGAAGACGTGACAATTGGTGCCAACATGATCTTCGAGGTCGAATCGCGCATCACGACTTGGAATACGAGCTTCGACGAGAAAGCAGCAATGCTGATCCCGTGGCCAGAAGGCGACTGGCCAGCGGAAGCCGCTTCGACATTTGATCCGGAGCTGTTCATTGACGAGGGATACGAGGGTCCACTCACAACCGACTATGTTGAGAAGCTCGCCGACAAGCTTGTGCGCGGTAAGGCCAGGTCACAACCACCCATGGTTTCTGCAAAGTGGATCGCGGGCGAGGTCGCCAAGCGATATCAGCCGCACGGTCGCAGTATCGTGAGCGACAGCAGACCGGCGACGGCGCAACAAACCGGAATGTCACTCGGAGCGATCAACTCGTTCAATATTTACGGCGTCGAAGAAGCCGCCCGGTCGATGAAGGGGTCGAGTTTCGATATGGCGCTCCTGTTGACCGCCGTGTATCGCGAAGTAGGACTCCCCGCACGGCTCGTGGTCGGCTACGTCGCCGGAGGCACCGGAGGTGGTAAAGAGAACTTCCGATCCTCTGACAAACCCGAAATCGGAACATACGCATGGGTCGAGGTGGCACTTTACGACGAGAGCCAGCCCAGACCTGATCAGCAACTCACATGGGTTCCCGTGGACATTGACTACATCAGATCGGCTCGTGTGTACGGCCGAAGATTCGATCAGCCCTGGGACGGGTTCGGTACGAGCGATCGACTGAACGAAATCATCCCTGTCGGTTTCCATCTGCATCCGCATAGAATGGGCGCCATTTCATACGGTGGCGATATCAATATCAGGCGTGGGGCACTCTGGCTTTCTGAGCCTGGGAATCGTGCGCCGAGACCTTCGCTCTGGGGCTGGAACACGGTTCCAGAGCTCCCCGCGATCTTTGAGCAGACCATCGGGTTTACCGCGACTTCTCCCTCCAGGCGCCCGGGCGATCCAAAGCCCGGCGAACGCCGGGGACAGTGATCGCACCGAGACGGTCAAGAAAGCCAGGTCTTGGGAGGAACGTGTAATCGGGGGTCGTGTCTGCACGCGTGTCCGGCACAGCGAGCTTGAGCCCCACATGGAAGTCGGCGAAGAGGACGCTTGAGGCGATCTCAGCATTGGCTGATCCCTCGCGTCCGTACCAGTGATGCTGCCTGTCCTGGCCGTCGTCATAGTTGTAGATCGGGTGGGACGCGATCAGGAGCGTCTTGCTTGTATCCAGAATCAACGGCATCGGCCCGCCGTTCTGAGGCACGAGAGTAGGGAAGGCATCCCCCGATGGATCTGTGTCTGGTGCATGGTCGTTGAGCGTGTAGCTCGAACCGATCAAGTCGTACATTGAGTCAGTTTGTGAGAACTGAGAGATTGGAATACCGGTATCGCCGGCGCCCTTGTCGAGCGGCGATCGGTAGGCATCTACTTCTACAACTCCGTCTACAGAATCAGGTTGGGGAGTATCGATGAGATAGCTGTTCAGCGGTCGTCGTTCAGCACCGAACTCATCGATACCCAGAAAGGGCAACTGGCCTTTCTTTCCGCCGAACAGAGCTCCGACAGGTGAGAGAACGCCCGGGGCTACCTCGACACTGATCTGAGGCAGCGCGTTGTTGTGATCATCGAGATAGAGCGATGTGGCGACACCAATCTGTTTGAGCTTGGCACCGCATGCGAGATTCCGCGCAGAGAGCCTCGCCTTTGCGAGAGCTGGGAGCAGAATCCCGATCAGCAGAGCGATGATTGCGATAACAACCAACAGTTCGATGAGAGTGAAAGCGGTACGCCTGTGCTTCATATGGAGCAAGGGTACCGGCCACAACCGAGTGCGTCGCAGGGCTGGATTAGTCTTCTTCGCCCGAGATCGGATTATTGAAGTGCGAGTCCTGAATCGGGACAACCACCTCAAGCACGTGTTGTAGCACCGAAGCGGGTGAACCTACCGCATCGACTTCGATGATCAGATCATTCGAGTAGTAATCCAACACTGGAGCCGTCTCGTTCTCGTAGACCTGCCAGCGATTGCGGATCACGTCCTCCTGTGCGTCATCGATGCGATTCTCTTTGAGAGCACGCCTGCGGAGGCGTTTGATCATGGCTTCTTTGTCAGGGCAAACGAGATGGACAACCCCGAGAACCTCGATGTACTCCTCCATCAACTCCGCCTGGTGCACGTTACGAGGAATGCCGTCAAGAAGCAGAAGGTCATCGTGGGGCTTGTAGAGACTGAGCACCGTCTGTGCGTGCATATTCTCTGCCCACATCTTGACCGTGACATCGTCGGGCACTAGTTGCCCCTTCGACGAGTACTCGTAGAAGATCTCACCAAGCTCAGAGTGAATATCGAGCGAACGGAAGACTTCACCGCAAGACAAATGGAAGTAACCAGGGATCCTGCCCAGGATCGCGCCCTGGGTGCCCTTGCCTGCGCCTGGTGCGCCGAAAAGAAGAATCGTCTGGTATCGGTCCATCTGCTGCTGCTCCGTAGAGAAGGAAAACGGCCAGAATGGTGTATCGGCGTCGGAGCCGATGACTTGGACAACCATATCGCCCACCCAACAAAAAACCCGCCCGGACGAACCGGGCGGGTGGTGTTTTTCTCGGACGGCTCAGCGCTGCGATCAGCCGCCGCTCTTGACGAGCTCTGCCTGAAGGCTCGGGGGCATCGGGCGATAGGCAAGGAACTCCATCGAGTTCGCCGCACGACCCTGCGACATGCCGCGGAGAATGGTTGTGTAACCAAACATCTCAGAGAGCGGCACCTCGGCGTTGACCGCCTTCACGTGGCCCCTGTCCTCGGTGTCCGTGATCATGCCACGCCGGCTTGCCATGTCGCCTGTGATGTTGCCGAGGTACTCCTCGGGGGTGATGATCACGACCTTCATGATCGGCTCAAGGAGAACGCTGCCGGCCTTGCTGACCGCGTCACGCAGAGCGAGCCTCGCGGCCTGTTCGAACGCAACCTGGCTCGAGTCGACCGTGTGGAATGAACCATCGACGAGCTCGGCCTTGATGTTGATGAGCGGGTAGCCCGCGGAGATGCCACTGATCGCTGTCTGGCGGATACCGACCTCGACAGAGGGGATGAATTCCTTGGGGATCTTGCCGCCAACGATCTTGTTCTCAAAGGCGATGTTGTCCTTGAAGTTCAAGCCATCCGCCTCGGCCTCTTCCTTGGTGTAGGGCAGGAGGTTGATGGTGACGTCGCCGAACTGACCGCGACCACCGGTCTGCTTCTTGAACTTGCCCTGGACGTTCTGAGCCGAGCCAGAGATCGCCTCGCGGTACGAAACGCGGGGCTTGCCGACCTCGACGCCAATCTTCATGTCACGCACGAGGCGGTTCTTGATGATCTCAAGGTGAAGCTCACCCATACCCGCGATGATGGTCTGGCCTGTTTCATCGTCGTAGTGGCTCTGGAACGAGGGGTCTTCGCGGCGAATGAGGACCAGAGCCTCACCAAGCTTCCGGTTGTCGTCGGCGGTGTTCGGCTCGATCGACATCGAGATCACAGGCTCTGGGAAGTCCATGCGCTCGAGGATGATGGGATCATCTGTGTCACAGAGCGTGTCGCCCGTGATCGAGTCCTTGATACCCACGACCGCAACGATGTTGCCTGCACCGACCTCTTCCAGAGCCTGGCGGTCCTTGGCGTGCATCTCGAAGATGCGGCTGACATTCTCTTTCTTGTTGTTGCCCGGGTTGATCACACGCGAGCCCTTGCGGAGCGTGCCGGAGTAGATCCGCATGTAGGTCAGGTCGCCGTGGGTGTCGTTGACCACCTTGAAGACGAGTGCAGAGAATGGGGCATCGTCCGAGTGGGGACGCTCCAGCTTCTCTTCCTTGTCGCGGGGGTTCTCACCCGTGACTGGGGGAACTTCTTCGGGGTTGGGGAGGTAGTCGATCACGCCGTCGAGCAGACGCTGGACACCGATGTTCTTGAGCGCTGAACCGCAGAAGACCGGGTTGCACTCGAGGTTGATCGTGCCCTTGCGGATCGCTGCCTTGATCTGGTCGACCGTGATGGAGTTCTCGTCCTCGAGGTACTGCTCCATGAGGTCGTCGTCGAGTGACGCGGCACTCTCGATCATCGCGTGGCGCCACTCAGCGACGCGGTCTGCCTGATCATAGGGGATGTCCTTCTCCGTGACCTTTGCACCCTGGCTGTCCGCGTCAAAGTAGTACGCCTTCATACCGAGCAGATCGATGATGCCCTCAAGCTCGTTGCCG
>WUAK01000195.1 GCA_009827205.1 Phycisphaeraceae bacterium
TCAAGTGGCAACGTCGGCATTGGCACGGACAGCCCGGATCGGCCGCTCGTCGTTCGCGGCGACTCCAGCTGGATGCTCGGGCTCGAAGGCCCGTCGAACCCGGGCCTGCGGATCGCCTCGGACAACAGCAACGCGCTCGCCACGTCATGGGCGATCTTTCAGCAGAGCAGTTCCGGCGATCTGCTGTTCCGCGATTCCTTCAACGCTCTGAATCGACTTGCGATCGACAGCGAGACCGGGCATGTCGGCATCGGAACAACTACACCAGACACGACTCTCGATGTGGTCGGCAAAGGAACATTTGACAGCGGCGTCGATGCTGGCGGGCGATCGCGATTCGGTTTCCTCGGGTTCCCCGAGATAAGCGCGACCGTCGACATTGTCGGTCGTGCAGCTGATACCTTCGCTCTCGTGGTCGAAGACCCGAGCGGCATCTTCCGGTTCTCGGTCAACAACAACGGTGATGTCGCCACGCAGTGCGGCGTTATCTGCGCCAGCGACGAGCGGCTGAAGGATGACATCACCAATCTCGAGACGCCTCTTGAGAAGATCATGGCACTCCGCAGCGTGAGCTTCACCTGGAAAGACGAGACTCTCGCCAAGCGAGGCACGCAGCTCGGCTTTGTCGCGCAGGAAGTGCAGCAGGTCCTGCCAGAGCTCATCGGTGAAACTCCAGATGGCATGCTCGGCGTTGACTACGCAAGCCTGACCTCGGTACTGACCGGCGCCGTGCAGGAGCAGCAGGCCGAGATCGAGACGATGCAGGCACAAATCGCCGCACTTCAGTCTCAGATGGAGTCGATGCAGGCTCAGCGATCCGTGGATAGCGCGTCGATGGCCTGGCCCGTGCTGCTCGGGGGTGGGGTACTTGGCGGCCTGGCTATGGTCCGGCGTCGTCAGTTGAACGACAGTTCCAAGGTCTGACTCCAGCTGAGTTGCTTCGGAAGCTGCAACCGCCGCCGCGTCCCTTCACCGGGGCGTGGCGGTTTTCTGCTAATGCCGATGATCGGCTGCATTTCTAGAATGATCGCGTCCGCCCATGTTGCCCCATCGTTCGATAGCGACCATTCGCTCGGCAGCGGAGGATGACGGCTGCCCCGATCGGGCTGCTTCAAGTTCGGCTCGCCACGCTCTGGCCTTGTGATCACGAACGAACGGACGTTCGGACTCGAGCACGCGGATGACTGACCCGCCAGAGCAGACCAACCGCGTGCCGTCGGGCGTCCAGGCGAGGCTGTAGACGTACTTCCGATTCTCCGGGTCGCCGGCGGCCCACCGATCCGAATCGAAACGAGGCACCTCGATGACCGAGAGCCGTTTGTAGTAGCGGGTTTCGTAGATCAGTACCCTGCCCTCGCGGGTGCCGATCGCGAGCCGCGAGCCGTCTGGGCTGTACGCAAAGCCGTAGATGCTCTGACCGAGCAGATCGGTAAGCTTGTGGACAATCTCGAGCGTCTCCGAATCGCGGATGAATACCTCATACGGCCCGCACGCAACGAATTGCCGCCCGTCGGGAGACACGGCGACGCCGCCAGCAATGTTTGCAGATGATGTGTGCAGAACGGCTTCCGATTCGGACTGCGAGTCCAGCACTGCAACGCGATTCGAGAAGTACTGAGAGCTGGTTGCTTCGATCACGCGATTCCCTGGCAGAGTGGCGGCATGATGGTACAAGGACCTCGGGGTGTCGCCGAGTTTGCGGGACAGAAGTCGGTGGAGCTCCGAACGATCCTCAGCCTGCATCCATTTTTGCGTGCCACTGCGCAGATTGAGAGCAAACAGACCGGGTCGGTTTGTGGCCTCATCAAAGCCGCCCATAAACAGTGTCTCTCCGTCATCGCTGAAAACAAGCGGGGCGTCCTGTGCATGAGCCTGTGCGTTCGGTGTGCGCCCGGCGACGCGGTCAACGCGATGCAGCGTGCGACCGCTGGTCAGGTCCCACAGGATCAGATCACCCGTCGGGGCAGCGCTGGCTAGAAGGGAGCCATCGGGTGAAACGGCAATCTGGTAGACCCATGTATCGTGGCCTTCGAGCGGAGTGACAGCGCGCTGCCGGGGCTCGATGGGGTTGTCGGTGTCGATGATCCACGGGATGTTGTCGCCTGGCGCCATGGCGACGAGCAGCCTGCCTCCCGGCGTAAATATGGGAGGGCGAGAGAGCGCCTGGGCTCCAATCGGTTCAGGCCAATCTCGGATTTCGCCATCTGGTGAGTAGAACCTGAGTTTCTGGTTCCCGTCGCAGACCACCGCTGCTCCGCCGTTTGGATTTGCGGCGAGATTGACCGCGCTGCCAATGTCATTGATCGATCCGATTCGTTTGAGATCAGGCACCGTGAATATGTCAAAGCCCGTGTCGCTCCGGGTGTAGATCATCGATCCGCTGGCGTCCATGGCGACTTCGGGTATGCCGTTCGACGCGGGAGCCGCGGCAACAACTTCAAGTGTCCGCCGATCGATGCAGACCAGCTCCGCTGACTTGGAGTCGAACACCCAGTTCGCAACGACGATGTAGGGTGCTCCCAGAGGCGGCATCGCGATCTCCCACCACGGGCCTGCGTGCGGATCGTCGGGAATGTCGTCGCCGAGTCTAAGTGTGTTTAGTCCCGGACTATCGATGAATAGATTGCGTTCGTGCCGGGTGATAGCGGTCGGTATGTCATCGAAAACGATCGACGCAATGGCTGCGTTCCGCTCTGGGTGGATGGCTCGTTCATTGAGCGTGAGTGCCGTGGGCGTGATCTCGCCGGCATCCACGTCGAGCCAGCTCACTGTGCCGACAAGTGTCACGGCAGCGGCAGAGCGGTGCGGGGCGACACTGGAGATGGAAGAACCGATTAGAACTGGTTGCTCGGAATCAATCTCGGTCCACTCGCCGGTAAGGAAATCGTAGAGGAGCGGAATAACTTGCTCGCCCTGGGCGAGAAAGAACGCCTCGTGCTCGCTCACGCATGACTGAAATGCGATTGGCAAGGGCCCGTCGAGCAGAGGTAACTTGGGTGGAGTTTCGACGATCCAAGGCAGCGCGAGCGACTGATGCTTCCACTCCCATCCGCGAGATACCGGATTGATGGCGTGTAACTGTCGTGTTGCTTCCCATGCGTCGCCTCGACTGGCGAGTGCACTCCCGCCGGCGATGATGCCGCGAATCGCGTCGAGTTCGTTTTGCTTTGCGAGCTCCCGCTCGGCTTCTGCTTCGAGCTTGGCCTCACGTTGCCCCACTCCGAGGACCGTTGCCACGGTGACACCAATCGCAAGCGTGAGCATCGTCGCTGCACAACCTCCGACAAGCGTCTTGTTCCGCTTCGCGAACATGCTGGCTCGATATCGCCTAGTTGGCGGACGCGCAATGATGGGGCGGTTGGCAAGGATGCGACGTAAATCCGCGGCAAGTTCACCGGCAGACTGATAGCGACGCTGAGGGTCACGCTCAAGACATTTACCAACGACCGTCTCGATGTCACGGCTTATGCCGTCGCGAACTGGCCGTAGAGGCGGAGGTGATTGTGTATCGAGAGTGCGTAGCGCAGCACCAATTGAGAGGCCATGCAAATCGTGAGGAGGAACCCCGGCGATGAGTTCATAAAGCATGATGCCGAGCGCGTATACATCCGCGGGCGGGCCCACCGATCCCGGAGTGCCATTGAGCTGTTCTGGGGCCATATACCCGATTGTGCCGAGGATCTGGCCCTCGTTGGTGATTGTCATCGCTCCCATCGTTGCCTCGCCGGTAAAGCGGGCTATGCCAAAGTCAAGCACCTTGGGCTGTCCGGCATCCGTTACGAGCACGTTCTCGTGCTTTAGGTCGCGATGTACGATCTCGTGCTCATGGGCGTGCGCGATGCCGTCAGCTACACGTGCAACAAGTGCGAGACACTCGTTGACGGACAGGTTCTCCCCGTCTGCAAACATCCGGAGCGGCCGTCCGGAAACGAGCTCCATCGCAAAGAAGGGCCGGCGGGCGCCGCCCACGTCCGCGGCACCCGCTTCGTAAATCTGTGCGATGCCGGGGTGCTGGAGCCGTCCTTGCAGTTCGGCCTCAGCAGTGAATCGGCGTTCGAGCGCCACCGAGTATCGCAGCACATCCACGAGTTTGATCGCAACTCGCCGTTTGGGTGACGGCTGCTCGCACTCGTAAACCACTCCCATCCCACCCCGTCCGATCTCGCGGATCACGCGGTAGCGGCCTACTTCCCGAGGGATGTCCGGCTGGCTCACATCGCGGAGGCGATCGAGTTGCTCATCGTTTCGGTTTCGGTGTGCCTCGATCACGCCGTCGTCTAGTGGGTCGTCGACCGGTGACTCGGCGTGCAGCCTCAATAGTTCGCAGGCCTCGCGCAGAAGGGCTTCGTTACCTGTGCACAGTTCCCGAGCGTACGCCTCATGATCAGGGGGGTCGCGGTCGAGGACTTCGCCCACCACCTCGGCCGCGCGGAGATAGAGACTCCTGTCGGTCATCGCTGCGAGAATTCTCGTCTGAGCCAGAGCCGGGCGGCTTGCCAGTCGCGTTGGACGGTGTTCTCGCTCATACCCAACAGTTCGGCGATCTCGTGGATTCTGAGCGTCCCCAGGAGGCGGAGCTCGACAACTTCGGCGTGTCGCTGATTGAGCGATGACAAGTGCTCGAGTGCATCATGGAACGCGATGGCATCCAGTTCGGGCATGTCTGAGGCGACGCTCCCTTCGACGAGCGTGAGCTTGGCGCGTCGGCCGCCGCGCTTGGTTGCCGACTTGGCCCTGGCATGATCCGCAAGGATCTGCCTCATGACCTTGGCGGCCAAGGCAAGAAAGTGCTGCCGGTCATTGACCAGTTCCTTATGGCCCGAGAGCTTGAGCCATGCCTCGTTGATCAGAACCGTGGGCTGGAGGGTGTGCGAGGCGTGCTGGTCTGCGAACACCGCACGCGCGAGACCTCGGAGTTCGCCGTCGAGTTCTTGGAACAAGCCGTTAATCGAATCGCATTGGTTCGTACCACTTACTGACTCTGATTGGGATTGCTTAAACTTCAAGGAACAGGCCCCGTGGAGACAGCTCTGGAACAATAAGCATCCTACACGAAACGAAGCGGATCTCTGCAATTGGCAGGGGCATGCATCTCACAACGCATGTTTCTGGACACTATGCCGCGTCTCATCGGGTCCGATACCGTGAGCCAGTATCCTTAGTGATTGTCTCGTGCGGGTTCAGCTGGATTCGAGTGAGAGGCCAGATCTCACACCAATTGCTGTGAGCCTCGCTCCTTTGGGGAGGCGGAGTAGCCCACATTCCAGGGAAAATGACTTCAGCCCTGTCGATACGAGCGGCGACGGCCTGGTCACGCCCGCCGACTTCAACGCCTGGGTGCTGAACTTCAGCAACGGTTGCTGATCGGAAATTCTGCAACTGGAGTGTGCGTACTGTGCACTGATATGTTGCATCGTCCGCTATTGCTATGTGGTACTGCGGTGCGACGCGTACGAGCACGTGTAGCGAGACATCAACACGAAATGCGCAGAGTTGCAACTTGTTGAACTACATGCTAGACCATGAGAATCAAAGTGCTTCGCGCAGAA
>WUAK01000196.1 GCA_009827205.1 Phycisphaeraceae bacterium
TCGAAGAGTGCCGGGGCGATTGTCTCTGGTTTCTGATCCGCGACGAGTCTGAAGCTCACCTTCGCGGTTGCCTTGGCCGCGATGACGGTCTTTGCACCTTCGCCCATGTACCCGCCGTAGATCCCGTTGATGTCACAGGTCGGCCTTGCCCATTCGCGCTCGGTGGAGTTGAAACCCTTCTCGCCGATATCCGCCTCGGGGCCAAGCCCGATTCCTTTCAGTGCAGCAACGGGGTCAACGCCGAGTGAAGCCCACTGGGCTCGTTCGTCGTCACCGATCGGCCTGACATCGTCGTAGAACCCTGGGATCGTCACCCGTCGGTCTTCGTCCCAGAGCTGGGCGAGCACCTTGGCGAGTTCGTTCACCGGGTTTGGAACACGCCCACCCCAGAGACCCGAGTGAAGGTCCTGATCCGGTCCGTGGAGCGTGATTTCTGTGTAGGCGAGCCCCCGCACACCGTAGGTGATCGCGGGACGACCCCGGCCGAGCATGCCCGTGTCGGAGATCACGCAGACATCGCACGCGTCGAGTTGGTCCTTGTGCTGGTCCACGAACATCTCGAGGTTCTTGGAGCCGGACTCTTCTTCGCCCTCGATGAGGATTGTCATCCGGACGCCGCCAGCAGCCTTCCCTGAGACGGCTTTCCAGGCCAGCATCGCCTCGATGAACGACGCGACCTGTCCCTTGTCGTCGCTTGCCCCTCGAGCGACGACACGCTCGCCGATCTGGCCCTCGGCTGGTCGGATCACGGGCTCATAGGGCGGGCTGTCCCAGAGTTCCAGGGGCTCGGCGGGCTGGACGTCATAGTGGCCGTAGAACAGGACGTGCGGCCCTCGGTACGCGTCGTCGCCCGGTGTCGTCGCGAGCACCACCGGGTGGCCCGGCTCGGCCGCGGTGCCCGTTGGGATCACCTCCACCTCGAACCCGGCCTCAGCGAGCCGATCGGCGCACCACTGCCCGGCACGCGCGACGTCCTCGCGGTAGGCGGGGTCTGTGCTGACCGACGGGATGCGGAGCCAGTCCATGAGCCTCTCGACCGAAGCCTTTTCGTTCTGCTCGAGGTGTGCGATGACGTCTTGGGTTTGCATGCGTGATCCTATGGAATGAAAAACCGCCCGGGCGTTGCCGGGCGGTGATCAATGAACTTTGCTAAAGGAGATTAGGGAAGGATGCGACCATTGAATCCATCTAGACGTCCATCCTTTATTCCTTCAAGCCATTCTTGTGCTTCATCGGTGAGTTCGCTTACACCGGAGTCAAGGGCTACGCTGCCGGTTGGTGCCCAGAGTGACATGTCTGTCCATACTTCTTCCTGGGTCAAATTCTCAGTATGACCATCGAAGAAAGCTGCGTTAAGCGAGTTGCTTGGGTGTCGGAATGAGAGTTCTTGGTTCAGTGGCGAGCCCCCTTGGAATTGTTGCTGACCGTAAGCAACGTTCCCTCTCCATTGGGGTGTGCCTGAT
Source organism: Phycisphaeraceae bacterium (assembly GCA_009827205.1). Classification (GTDB taxonomy): domain Bacteria; phylum Planctomycetota; class Phycisphaerae; order Phycisphaerales; family UBA1924. The sequence goes on from WUAK01000196.1 coordinate 1,464, forward strand.
GTGAACGTGGAGTTGGCAGAACCAGTTACTGGTGCGACATCAAAATCCAACTCGTTACCTACAAGATATCTTGTTCCGTCAGCAACAATGATTTTCCTCGAGGGAGAGGTTCCTACCCGAAAAGTTTGGGGCCTGAATCCCTTTGGAGTTCGGACGGAGGAAGCAGGGCCGCCACTCCAATTTCTTGGTACAGCACCGTAAAGTTGCTGATACTTCGCACCGTCATTAACAACACCCTGGCCTGGAACGAAGCCCGATGAAACCGTACCCCAACACGAGAATGCTCCGGGCATTAGATAACTAATTTGCTTGTACCCAACCGAGTTAGCCACGTCTCGATAATCGTCGAGATCTGGTGCGCTTCCGAAGAGGGTGTCATTGAGTGTCTTTGCTGCCGGATCAGCAAAGTCATTCACAATTCCGGCCATTCGCTCTGCTCTTGATGAAGCTAGGCCGAGTTCGCTGCCCATTGTCGGGCTAATGAAGTCGGACAGCGTCACGGGAGTGTCTGGGGAAGTATTTCCAACGTAGAGCGTATTGCCTCCAGTCTCGTTTGGCACATGGCCGCTCCACCCAGAAGTTGTCTGCGACGCATAGTTGTCATCGTTCGCAGCAGAATATGTCGCCTGCCCCTGGGCAATTGAACGTAACTGAGTTTGGTCTACAAGTGACCATGCTGCAGCTCGAGCTTGTCCTAATGCCGGGAGAAGAATCCCAATTAATAACGCGATGATCGCGATCACAACAAGCAGTTCAATCAACGTGAACGCTCGAGAAGTGTCGGTACCTTGTGGGTTCATTCCATGTACTCCTGTACAATCAGGAAGAATGTCATGCTGACTTTCCATTACATCTTCTTTGGTTTTGATGAGTCGTCCACTTCAACTCTACCTGAATCAAGATCAACTCTGACTACTTCGCCTTCGACCTGTTCTAGCGATTTCATGTGGCGTGGATCGATGTAGTAGCCGTCACGTGCCTCGTCGTAGCCAACTCGCATGAGAGTGTTCGCGCCGGTTTCGGGGTGTTCCATTGGTAGTACGAGAGTTCGCTTCTTTGTGCCCGCATCAAACATTTCGCCCGTCGTCACATCAACAAGCATGACAGAAGCTGCTGTCTGCGGAGAGCCACTCTTACTAACAGCGAGCACAATCCCTACCACTCCGATGAGCAGCCCGATGACAATCACAGCGATCTGGACTGGTTTCGCCTGCATACACCACTCCGGACATGGCCCCGCCAAACGGGGTGAGTCTTCTCGTTCCCTGCACGCGTCCTGCGAACGCCGGACTTGTGCAGAAGAATACCCGATCAAGCGCCTTTCGTCTCTCTCGGCAGGTAATAACAATAACCAAACAATTTGTTTGCTTTGCGGTAGGGTAGGGATATACTAGGATTCTCGGATCTGTTTGTTTGAGTCATCGCCGAGGCTCTTTTCTGTGTTCTTTGTTTGAAAGGAAATGGCATGAATTTACGACTGAATGCATCACTGCTGCTGGCCGCGATCTCGACCACCTCGCACGCACAGCCAATCACGATTAATTCCGTAATTGGTTCTGTTTCGGCTGAGGCTGACATGTCGTGCTTCGGCGCTGTTTCATGCGGGTCGACCACAACAGGTACTTCCGGCATGATTGATCTTCTTGTGAATCCGACTGTTTCATACGGAGTGACTACTCAATGTGGTTTCCCTCCGCCGCGTCTACCGCTATCAATATCGGCTGTCGGCGAGGGTGCGTTCACGATCAACAGCTCCAGCTCTGATTCACTTGCATTTACGACGTGGGGTAGTTCAGAAGTATGTTCTGACGATGTTTATGACACTGATTGCGACGTGGATACAGATGCTGGGATGCAGACCGACATGACAATCACCTGCGTTACTGATGTGAAGGTGTTTGGTCATCTAATCGCGGGGCTGGGATTGAGTTCGTGTGATTCCGTACTCTCGTTCTCTAACGGGGCATTTAGCCTGTCCGCCGGCGGCTCATCTCCTGACACCGAATTGATTAACCACGTATTCCCTGCTGGTACTGTGATCACCATCTTCGGGTCATCCGGATCACAGGCTTCCGGAAATGCGCGAGTCGAGCTGGATGGATGCATGGTAACTTGTACTACTCCTATTTTTGGCACTGGATACGAGATTGATGCTGAATTCGAAGAGTATTGCCTCCCCGATACGAATAAGAACGGCTCAGTTGAACCCGGCGACTTCACTGCTTGGACAAACGCATACAACAACGGCGATCTGCTCGTCGCGGACCAGAACGGGGATGGTCAGTTAACATCAGGAGACTTTACAGCCTTCCTCGCCAACTACAGCCGCGGCTGCCCGTGGTAATTACTCCTAGTCACTGAGCCTAATATCCGGCGGGATGAGACTGATCCTGCCCAACCCGAGAGGCTTCTGTGCCGGAGTCCGAATGGCGATCGATGTCGTCGATCGGGCGGTCAGCCTCTATCCGGACCGGACGATCTACGTCTACCACGACATCGTGCACAACAGGCACGTCGTAGACAGGTTCAAGGACCGCGGTGTCGTGTTTGTTGAAGAGCTAGAAAGCATACCAAAGGGGGGTGTTGTGGTCTTTAGCGCCCACGGCATCCCCCCGTCTATCCGCCAGCAGGCACAGGATCGTGGATTGATCTCGGTCGATGCGACGTGCCCGCTCGTGACGAAGGTGCACTCCGAGGCGGTGCGCTACGCCAAGAAGGGCTACCAGATCCTTCTCATCGGACACGAGGATCATCAGGAAGTGATCGGCACGAAAGGCGAGGCTCCTGATGCCACTCTGGTTGTTGAGTCGCCCGAGCACGCGGAAACGATCGAGGTCGGTGACCCGTCGAAGCTCGTATACCTGACCCAGACGACGCTCTCGACGGATGACGCGGGAGCGATCATCCGCGTGCTCAAGCGTCGGTTCCCGGAAATCCACGAGCCGAACGAGCCGGATATTTGCTACGCGACGACGAATCGTCAGCACGCCGTTCGGCAGATCGCGCCGGAGGTTGACGTCGTTCTCGTTGTGGGCAGCAAGAACTCGTCCAATTCGGTGCGTCTCACCGAGATTGCGCACAACGTCGGCACAGAGTCGTACCTTCTCGATGACGCGTCAGAGCTGCGTGCCGAGTGGTTCAGCAAGGGCTCCGACACGAGTGTCATGGTCACGGCCGGGGCGTCGGCGCCGGAAGACCTGGTTGCTGCGATCTGCCGAACGCTGCTTGAGAATCACGGAGGCACGCTCGAGCAATGGGACGTGATCGACGAGACGATCGAATTCGCTCTTCCGGTCGCGCTGCGTCGCCTGATGAAAGAAGAGGGCGTCGAGGTCGGTTCGGGTATGGTCACTGTTGATAGCGGCGTCGCCTCAGGCGAGGCATACGGAGCGGTCCCGCTGACCGTTTCCGCGCGGAGCGCACCACCAGATCTCAAGGATGTAGCTCCGTGAAGCACCCGGAACATCATCTATTCGAGATGACGCCCGTCGAACTTGCAGGTTGGTGTGAGAGCCGGGGCATGAAGAAGTTCCGGGCAACACAGATCCTCGAGTGGGTGTACCAGCACGGAGAGGCGGATCCGCTTGAGTGGTCAAACCTGTCCGCCCGTGATCGCGAATGCGCCAATGCCGAGCTGACGATCCTCTCAGGCAGAACGATCTCGCACCAGCTCGCGACCGACGGCACACAGAAGCTGCTGATTCAGTGGGATGAAACACCAAAGCCGGGTGCTGCTGGAGGATCCCTGAACGTTCTGCAGGACGACCCGAGCATGCAGACCGAGTGCGTGATGATCCCGTCGCTCGGCGAAGACACGCACAGGAAGACAGCATGCATCTCGAGTCAGGTCGGTTGTCCGGTGGGTTGCCGATTCTGTGCATCCGGGTTGGCAGGGCTCGACGGCAATCTCTCTGCGGGGCGCATTGTTGAGCAGGCGTGGAGACTGGGTCAGCTCGAGAACGTGGGCAGGATCAGCAACATTGTCTTTATGGGAATGGGCGA
>WUAK01000197.1 GCA_009827205.1 Phycisphaeraceae bacterium
TGCACGCCTACAGACTTCACGGCATGGGTCAACAACTTCAACGCCGGATGCCCGTAATACCTGTCCAATCCATGCCGAGCCCCCCCACGGGGGCTCTGCTTATTTACGCGAAGAGGAGCTTCACAATGAAGAACGCGTTTACAAAGAGCACCATCGTGCTCGCAGCAGGCCTCGCCATTACCGGCACAGCCTCCGCTCAGCAAGTCTTTACCACACAAGCGCAAGGAACGGGCCCCGAGGGCTCGCTCAACGGCATCCAAGCCATCCGCCAGCTTGAATCAAGACTCGCTGACATCGCAGAGAACCACAACATGACAGAGGCGGAGCTGGCAACCCTGCTCCGCACCGACATCTCTACATACATCACTCCCGACGGCAGGATCTTCAACGTCTGCCCGCTCGCGGATGAAGACCAACAAGACCCCTCAGGCCCCGGCCTCGCGCTGCTTGGCGGCGACATCCCGCTCGACGACTTCCTCAGCCTCGAGTCCGTCCCGGGTGCCGACAAGACCATCTACCTCGACTTCGACGGCCACCTCTCAGTCAACGACGGGTGGGGCCACAACATCAACTTCCCCGCATGGGACCGCACAGGGAACACCGGTGTGTTCACCGACGCAGAGAAGCAGGAGATCATCAACACCTGGCTGGAGGTGGCCGAGGACTTCGTCCAGTTCAACATCAATGTCACGACCATGGACCCGGGTCTGGCCGCTCTGACCAAGTCGAACGGTTCAGACTCCACCTACGGCATCCGCGTGGTCATGACGCAGGCAACCGGCGGCTTTGGCAACGGCATCGGCGGTGTCGCGTTCCTCAACTCGTTCGACAACAGCAGTGACACCCCCTGCTTCGGATTCAACAAGGGCCTCAACGCCGGGCCCCAGACCGCAAGCCACGAGGCCGGACACACCTTCGGCCTGCAGCACGACGGGCTGAATGGCTCTACCTATCACCCCGGCTCTACCGGCGGCGCACCCACCTGGGGACCCATCATGGGCGCACCCTTCGGCAGGCAACTCGTTCAGTTCAGCAACGGCGACTACCCCGGCTTCACCTCCACACAGAACGACTTCGGTGTCATCACAAACGGCGCCAACGACATCGATTACTTCCCCGATGACCACACCGACTCGCTCACGGGCGGCACACCGCTCGTTCCGGACACACCCGTTACCGGCGTCATCAGCACGCGCACCGATTCCGATGCGTTTAGCTTCTCGGCATTCGGAGGCGACGTTACGATCAACGTCAACGCACCACAGGTCGGCGAGAACATCGACCTCAAGTTCCAGCTCTACAGGGACACACCGTTCTCGCTCGTTGACGACTTCAGCCCCACCGGCACCTTCAACGCGAGCAAGACGTACAACGCCCTTCCCGCCGGCAACTACACCGTCGTTGTTGATGGCACCTACGAAACCAAAACCAACGGACCCGTCTCAGACTACGGCTCCACAGGCTCGTACACCATCGACATGAGCCAGTCAGTACTCTTGCTCAATGTCACGCTCCTGACTACACCACCCGTTCTTATCGCACCGGACACCACCACGCCTATCTCCGTTCTCGTCGAAGAGAACGACGACACGCTCGTCGGCACACCAACCCTCAGCTACCAACGCGTCGGCGACGGCAGCCCGACCACAATCAACCTCACTGGCGGCGCCGGCGGCGTCTACTCCGGCGCACTGCCCGGTTTCGATTGCGGCGATGACCCCACCTACTGGGTCTCAGCTGAAGGCGCTACCGCGGGCGTAGTCAGCGATCCGACCAGCGGCGGGTTCACCTCCCTGATAGGTACCGGGGTTTCCGTCATCGACAATTCAGAAACCGACCTCGGATGGACGGTCACCGGTTCCGCGACCGAGGGCCAGTGGACACGGGGTGTGCCGCAGAACAACGATCGGTCCGACCCGCCCGCAGACTTCGACGGCTCAGGCCAAGCCTGGCAGACCGGTCTTGAGCCCGCAGACATCAACTCCGACATCGACGGCGGCGACACCGTCATGACATCGCCAGCCTTCGATTTCTCTGGGGGCGGCACCGTCAGCTACGCATACTGGATGAACGACGAAACCAACACCATCGGCGCTGAGGACTACTTCCGAGTCGAAGTCTCGACAAACAACGGTGGATCCTGGACCATTGCTCGTTCCTACTCACCAGCCTCAACGTGGCGCACCGACACGATCGACATCGGCGCCGAGTTCGGCAACACCAGCGAGCTCCGCATCCGATTCGCCGCCGCGGACAACGATCCGGGTGATGTTCTCGAGTGTGCTGTCGATGCCATCGAGTTTGAGAGCTTCGAGTGCGAGCAGACCAACGACTGCCTCGCAGACGTCAACGGTGACGGCGCCGTGACCCCGACGGACTTCACCGCCTGGGTCAACGCATTCAACAACAACCTCCCAGAGTGTGACCAGAACGGTGATGGCGCGTGCACGCCAACCGACTTCACAGCATGGGTCAACAACTTCAACGCCGGCTGCCCGTAAGCCGCATCATTGATTCACACCCGGGCGCCCCTAGCGGGGTGCCCGGGCCTTGTCAGATCTTTGTATTCACGAACGAAGAGGAGTAACCGAGTATGCACACTGCCAAAAAAGCGGCGATCTTTCTGGCCGCAGGCCTTGCCGTAGGTTTAGCCAACGCCGAGCCCGTGACGACACCCGCCGCCCCAGAGTCAATCTGCTTAAGCATGCACGACCGAATGGTCCGCATGATCGAGGCACAAACGTTCTTCGCCCTCCCCGAATCGCACCGCCAGCGCATCCTCAAGCGATGCGAGCTCGAGGGCATCGAGCTGTCGTTCATGACTGGCGGCGAGGCCGAGGAAACTCACCCAAACATCATCGAGCGAAGCGAGCCCCTCTCGGATGAGGAATACGCCCACGCATACGAGGCAGTGAAAGACATCGTCAACGAAGACGATTTCAAGAGCTTCAAGCCAATCCACCAGCGCATGCTGGGCGGCTTCGCCCGCCTCATCGAAGAGAACGCAAACGACGGCGTGCCCGTCATGCCCTGCTTCGCACCCGGCACCGACCCCGCGCTCATCCAGGCCTTCGAAGACATCGTCTTCGGCGGCGTCGACCAGAATGTCGACCGCTTCAGGCAGACATCCCGCTGGGGCGGCACCGCACTCAACCCGGGAGGCGCCTCGCAGGGCGACCCCACCATCCTCACATACTCGTTCCCTGATGATGGCACCACGATTCCAAACGGTGTCGGCGAGGGTTCTGGCCCCAACGGTCTCAACGCCTTCATGGACGGAATCTACGGCAACCGCGCAACCTGGCGCGCACTCTACGATCAGATCTTCGACCGCTGGGGCGAACTCTCGGGTAACACCTATATCCTCGAGCCCAACGACGACAACTCAACCCTCTTCAACAACCCAGGTGTCGCAGGTGTTCGCGGTGACCTTCGCATGGGCGGCAAGCCCATCGACGGCAACTCGGGCATCCTCGCATACAACTTCTTCCCTCAGAACGGCGACATGGTCGTCGACTCACCCGACTCGTTCTACAACGTCACAAGCGGGCAGTCACTCCGCCTCCGAAACGTTCTCGCACACGAGCACGGGCACGGCATGGGACAGCTCCACGTGTGCCCAACAAGCCAGACCAAACTTATGGAGCCATTCATCTCGACCGCGTACGACGGCCCACAGTTCGACGACACGCTCAACGCACAACGCCACTACGGCGACCCGCAAGAGCCCAACGACAACACCGGTGAAGCAACCGACCTCGGCAGTTTCAACATCGGCCAGTCGATCCAGCTCGGCTCAACGGGCCCCAACAACTCCGGACTCACCGACGTCCTCTCCATCGACGACAACTCCGACGTTGATTTCTTCCTCGTCAACCTGAACCAGAACAGCTCGATCACCGCGACCGTCACGCCGCGAGGCTTTACGTACAACGAAGGACCCCAGCCCGGCGGAGGCGGGTGCGACGCAGGCCAGCCCGGTTACAACCCGCTCAACTTCAACGACCTCGGCATCCAGGTCCTCGACTCGGGCGGAAACATCATCCAATCTGTGAACGACAACGGTACCGGCCAAGCCGAGACCGTTGTGGCTAATGCATCAAGCGGCGCAGCGTATGTCCGCGTGTTCGGCGGATCTGCAAACACCATTCAGGCCTACACGCTCAACATCAGCGTGGACCAGGGCGTCCAACTTCCGCTTGATATTGAGTTCATCGGCACCCCGCCGTCGCTCATCGCACCGGATCAGCCCACGCTCATCACCGCCTTGGTCGAACTCAACGATGACACACTCATCGGTTCGCCCGAGCTCGTCTTCCAGCGCGCCGGCGACGGAAGCCCAACGACCGTCAGCCTCACGGGCGGCGCGGGCGGAGTCTACACCGGCAACCTGCCCGCCTTCGACTGCGGCGACGACCCCACATACTTCATCCAAGCCGAAGGCACCATCGCCGGCGTGGTCACCGACCCCGACGGCGCACCCATCCAGGCAGCCATCGGCACGGGCACATCCGTCGTCGACAACTCCGAGACCGACATCGGGTGGACCGTCACAGGTTCGGCGACCGAGGGTCAATGGACCCGCGGCTTCCCGCAAGGCAACGACAGAAGCGACCCGGCAACCGATGCCGACGGTTCTGGACAGGCATGGCTCACCGGCATCGAAGCGAACGACATCAACTCTGATGTCGATGGAGGCGACACCGTCATGACATCGCCCGCATTCGACTTCTCCACTGGCGGTACCATCTCCTACTCCTACTGGATGAACGACGAGACCAACACCATCGGCGCCGAGGACTACTTCCGAGTTGAGATCTCGACCAACAACGGCGGCAGCTGGTCGATCGCACGCACCTACACAACCGCAACGGTCTGGCGCTCCGATACCATCGACGTCGGGTCTGAATTTGGCAACTCAAACGCCGTTCGCATCCGCTTCGCGGCCGCCGACAACGACCCTGGCGACGTCCTCGAGTGTGGTGTTGACGCTGTCGAATTCGAGAGCTTCGAGTGTGAGCAAACCAACGACTGCCTCGCAGACGTCAACGGCGACGGCGCCGTCACGCCCACAGACTTCACCGCATGGGTCAACGCATTCAACAACAACCTGCCCGAGTGCGATCAGAACGGCGACAACGCCTGCACACCAACAGACTTCACAGCGTGGGTCAACAACTTCAACGCCGGCTGCCCGTAATACGTAAATACAGGCAAACGCTTGATATAAAAGAAGCCGCGACGATCGAGATGGTCGTCGCGGCTTCTTTCTTTTTCAACCCTTGCCCGCCACAGAGACGAGCATATTTACTTACTCGTAGTAGAAGTTGTCCTCGACCGGGCAGGTCGCAATATTGATCGCATAGAGATCGCCCTTACCCGACTTGTCGCCTGCTGAGACGATCTTGTCGATCGCATCGATGTGCGTATTGATGTCGGCGATCTGCTTCTTGGTCAGACGTGTCCGACCACCCAACACACACGTGTCGCGAGAACGG
>WUAK01000198.1 GCA_009827205.1 Phycisphaeraceae bacterium
GTCGGTGAGTGCGCCACGTGGTCGGCTCAATGAAGCGGGCGAGGGGCACGTTCTCGATCCTCGCACTGGAGAGCCGACTCGCGGAGCGCAGCTCGCTGGCGCCGTTGTATACAGCGCCGCCGAGAGCGACGCGTGGTCGACCGCATTACTTGTACTTGGGGAAAGACCGGGGTCGATGCGCGAAGAGATTGCAAGTATCCTCCTCACACCCGCCGGCGAGTGGAGTCTTGGGGGAGCGTCGGCTCCGGATGTGTTCAGGGGCGGGCCAACCGAATAGAAAGTGCGAGGCAGTGATGAAGAACAGGCGTGAGTTTCTCGTACATGCGGCAGGCGGTCTCGCAGCGGCTGCGGTGCTTCCCGAGCTCGGGTTCGTCAGGCTCCCCGATCGCTCGGCGGGTCTCCGCGTCGGCGTCATCGGCGCGGGCCGACAGGGACGAGCCATCCTGGGTGAGCTCACCAAGCTCGAGGGCGCCGAGGTCGCAGCGGTCTGCGACATCGACGAACGACGGATGCAGTCCGGCTTGCGCCGCTCATCCGGCGCAGAAGGATTTCAGTCTGTCTCAGATATGCTGAGTTCGGGCAAGGTCGACGCGGTTGCGATCGCGACACCGACACAGACCCACGCGGACGTCGCCAAGGAATGCATCGACGCCGGTGTGCACACGTACATCGACGGCCCGCTCTGTAACACAAACGAGAAGTGCCAGGAGATCGTGACCGCGGCTCGCGGCGCCAAGGGCGTTGTCGCCTCGGGGTTGCAGGGCCGGAGCAACCCGGTCTACAAGCTTGCGCGCACGTTCTTCAGGTCTGACTCTGTTCGCGATCTCGTGGGCATGCGTGCCCAGCACTGCCAGAAGACAACGTGGCGCACGCCCGCCAGCGATCCGGCTCGCGAGAAGGCGCTCAACTGGAGGCTCGACCCGGAGGTCACGCTCGGGCTCGCCGGCGAGTGGGGGACGCAGCAGTTCGATGTGTTCCACTGGTACACAGGCCGGTACCCGGTCAAGGTCACTGGCTCGGGCACGATCCGCCTGCACGATGACGGCAGAGAGGTCGCCGACACCGTGGCGTGCACGCTCACCTACGAAGACGGCGCGACGATCCAGTACGACGCCACGCTCGCCAACTCGTATGAGGGAACGTACGAGCTGCTCCGCGGCACGAACGCTGCGATCAAACTCGGCTGGAGCCACGGCTGGATGTTCAAGGAAGCCGACGCCCCGACTCAGGGCTGGGAGGTCTACGCCAACCGTCAGCAGTTCCACAACGACGAGGGCATCACGCTCATCGCCGACGCGACCAAGCTCGCGAGCCAGGGCAAGCTGAAAGAGGGCATCGGATTGCCCTACCCCGCGCTGTATTACGCGCTCGCTGACTTCGTAGCCGCGGCGACGAACGGCGATGCCCCTGCGTGCTCGGTTGAAGAAGCAGCCCGCGCTACCGCGGTCGGCATAGCGGCGCACCAGGCCGTCGCAAGTGGGCAGGAACAAGCCATCAGCGTCTGATCCATCGGAATCACGGAGACAAACGTGACGACATCGAAACTCGCATGGCCCAGACTCCGATCGCTTGGGCTGCTCACAAGACTCGGGCTAGTTTTCATGGTCCTCACGCTGATCGGTGGCTACATCATCAGCGGCGTCTATCTTCAGTGGAAGTATGAGAACCGCGACGAGCGACCAAAGCTCACGATCAAGGATATTGAAGCCGCTTACCATGGCGTGTCATCGTCCTCGCCGCTGCTCGAATCGCTGAAATCAGGTCACCCTGAAGACCTTCCCGATCCGGAGCGCGAAGCCCTCATCGCGTGGCTCGAGAGCGATCGTGTAAACCAGGATTTCGACAATTTCGATCTTGGTGATATGGCTCCGAGCGAGATCATTGCGGTCAATTGTCTGGACTGTCATGCGCGCGGAGCGGACCAAGGTGATGGCATCGGCGATGAAGTGCCGCTTGAGTACTGGGACGACATTCAACCGATCTCGACCAGCCGTGACATACAGCCGAAAGATCTAGAAATCGTCGCACTCTCGACGCACGTGCACGCACCGAGCCTCTCGATGGTGCTCATTATGGTGACGCTGCTCTGCTCGATGACGCGCTGGCCCGGCATGCTGACGGGTGTCATCGCCTCGGCGGGCGGCATCGGGATCTTCTTCGACATCGCGGGCCAGTGGCTGGCAAGGCTTGACCCGCTCTGGGCGTACGCGATCGTCGTCGGCGGCTTTGCGTCTTCCGTCGGCGTGGGTCTGCTCGGCGCGCTCGTGATACTGGATCTCATGCTGCCTGGCGGCAAGGGTGCATCCGTAGAGAGCGATGCAAGCTGAACGATCAGGCCTGCATGACTTTCTCAAGCAGCGCCTTGGTCAGCCTGCAGCCATCGCGGGGCGTGTGCTTGTCGCCCTCGTACTCGACACCGATCCAGCCCGTGTAGCCCGCGTCGCGCACGATCTTGAGCATCTTGTAGTAGTCCGTGCGGACCTCGTCGCCATCTTCGTTGAACTCGTGGCTCTTGGCGCTGACGGCCTTGGCGTAAGGCATCATCTCGCGCACGCCCTTGTAGCGGTCGTACCAGGCTTCGGGGTCGTCGGCCTTGCTCCAGTCGAAGCAGAAGTTCCCGAAGTCGGGCAGCGTGCCGCAGGTTGGTTTGTTGACCATCTCCATGACACCCGAGAGCCACTGGCCGTTGGAGCTGAGCCCGCCGTGGTTCTCGACGATGACGTTCAGCCCGTAGGGCTTGGCCTTGTCGGTCAGCCTGCTCAGGCCGTCGGCGGCGAGCTTCTGCTGCTCTTCGTATGTGCCCGCGCTGGCGGCGTTGACTCGGATCGAGTGGCACCCGAGTCGCTTGGCGGCTTCGAGCCACTTGATGTGATTCTCGATCGCGGCGGTCCGCATTTTCTCATCGGGGTCACCCAGGTTGCCCTCGCCGTCGCACATGATCAGCAGCTGGACGAGCCCGTGGTCTTTGGCGCGGGTGTCCATCTCGGTCAGGTATTGCTCGTCGAGGGCTTTGTCCTTGAAGAACCCGTTGACGTACTCGATGGCTTTGAAGCCCATGTCGTGTGCTTCTTGCGCGAAATCGAGGTTGTCGATCTCTCCCGCGTAGAAAAGCTTGTGGAGCGACCACTGTGCCAATGAGATCTTGACCTCTGGTGACCTCGCTGAGAGGCCAGAGAATGCCGAGGCGGTGCCTGTCATGGAGAGTGCTCCCATCGCTGCCCCAGCGGCCAGAACCCGGCGCCTCGACACTGAGTACGTATCTACGGGGTGATCGGGTGTCTGCTGCGTCATCGCTGGTGCTCCTGGTTCGTCACGAACGCGTGTTGTTCCGGGCGAGTATGACGGATCAGGTCCTCTGGTGCCAGTGGAAGGCCTGGATGCGGATTGTGAGATTTAAGTGATGAGAGCGGCTTTGGCCGGGTTCTCGCCTACAGTCCAGACCGGCCGGAGATCGGCCAGAGGGAGCGAAAGGGAACGCACGGATGATCGTTCTGCACAGTGTCTGGACCGAGGGGCAGCTGCATTTCTGGGCCGAGAGCGCCCGTGGCGCGGCTTCGTACGTAACCCCTGTCGAGGACATCGACGTCAGCGCCGACGATGAGGCGTTCGATCCGTCCGAATTGACCGAAACGGAAGACGACGTTCCAGCCGATGATCCCGAGGGCGGTGTCGCGGTCGAGGTGCAGATCGAGACGAAGCTCGCCGATCACCCGTTCGCGGTTTCATCGAGCGAACTGCTTGAACTGCTCGGGCCTTTCCTGAAGCATGAGCCAGCAGAGGGCAGGCTTGAGCTTCGTCTGCCCTCTCAGGAAAGCAAGGCGCTCCCTTCTGCGAGGCTCGCGCACGCGTCTGGCATTGCGCTAGCCGATCGCGGAGCCAATGCTCTCGGTCTCTTCGCGGTCGAGTCGGTGGTCGTTGACCCAGAGCACGCACCCTTCGTCCTCGAACGGATCGAGGAGCACGCCTCGAACACGACAGGGGATGACGGCCTGCTGATCGGTCGCGCGGTCGATTACCTCTCGCTCGTTGGGCGTTTCTCGCGCAGGCTGATGGCGCAACAACGCTTCGTGCCCGCACTCCGGCAGAGTGCTTCCGGTGAACTCGACGGCGCCTGGCAGGCGTGGTTTGCCGACGAGCAATCGGCGGAGGATGCGACGATCCTGATCGCTGCGATGCCCCCGGCCGTCCGCGCGGTTGTCGATGGGCGCGAGCACGACCCCGCCGGTATTTTCGACGACATGGTGACGGGGATGGTCGACGCGGGATGCCGCCGGGCGCTTATTGCAGACGACCTGCCCGAGGTGATCGAGGGGCGCGACACGAGCGACCCGAGCGTGTCCTGGCTCTCGGGGCTGCTCGGAGCTGTGCACGGCGTGGAGCCCGCAGATCGTCGCGCGATGATCAAGGATGTCCGGTCCTGGATCGGCCGTCTCGAAGACCGCGGCTCGAGCACGGAGTGGAGGCTTTGCCTGAGGCTGAACGAGCCGATCATGCTCCAGGCGGTCGATGAAGACGCCGACGAGATGCGCCCGCAGATCATCGAGCCCGCCGACGCAACGTGGTCACTCAGTTTCCACCTGCAGCCGATCGGCGCCGAAGAAGTCCTGGTCGATGCCGCGGACATCTGGCTACTTTCCAGCGAATCGGTCACGATCGAGGGCCGACGTATCGACAGCCCGCAGGAGTTGCTGCTCGCAGAACTCGGCCGAGCGAGCAGGCTCTACAAGCCTCTCGAGCGCGCGCTCGACGAGTCGGAACCTGTCGATGTCGAGCTCAAGACGACCGAGGCGTACGAGTTCCTGCGCGAGATCAGGCCGCTGCTGCGCGAACAGGGGTTCGGTGTCATCGAGCCGGGCTGGTTTGGTTCCACGACGTCGAGGCTCGGCGCGAAACTGATGCTGGACTCGGATCCGATGGAGGACCCGCTCGACCCGGCAAACGCGCCGACGGTCGCGGGCGCTTCGCAGCTCGGGCTCGATGCGCTCGTCGGGTATCAGTGGCAGATCGCTGTGGGCGATGTCACGCTCACCCTCAAGGAGTTCGAGGAGCTCGCCGAGCGGAAGACACCTCTTGTGCAGATCAACGGCAAGTGGGTTGAGATCAGACCCGAGGACGTCGAGGCGGCGATCAAGTTCATCCGCGAGAACCCGGGCGGCGAGATGAGCGTGGGCGAGGCGATCCGTATGGCGTTCGGCGCCGACGCGCGCACGAGCGGTCTGCACGTCACGGGTCTGGAAACGACCGGTTGGCTTGCGGACGTCTTCGGCGGGTCTGCGGCGGGCGAGGCGCTGCCCGTGCTCAACCAGCCGACCGATTTCCAGGGAACACTCAGGCCTTATCAGCTGCGGGGGTACTCGTGGCTCAGCTTCCTCGAGCGGTTTGGGTTCGGCGCCTGCCTTGCCGACGACATGGGTCTCGGTAAAACGATCCAGTTGCTTGCGATTCTTTCGGGTGAACGCGAGGAGGCGACAGC
>WUAK01000199.1 GCA_009827205.1 Phycisphaeraceae bacterium
ATCGGAGCGAACTCCTGAACCCGCGAGGTTTCGAGGATGATCGACTTCTCTGCGAATGGGAGCGCGTCGAAGACGAATCGTTCGAGCTTGACGCCGTTCGGCTCGCTCGGAGTCATCGGCTCACCGGTGTCGGTATTGATATGTGCGATCTTCTTGACCGCGCGGTGGTATGGGAGATCGAAGTTCGGATCGGTGTTGACTTTCTCGACGAAGTCCACCCCAAAGGCGTGGATGGCAGGGTTGCCCGCGAGGAACCGGAGGGAGCCGTCGTCGTTCGTCTCTCGCTGACGATCCATGGGCATGTCCGAGTATTCGACAACCTGGATCCGATCGCCAACCTGCACGAAGAGCCCAACCTTTTCCTCGGCGTACGCCTTGGGAAGCATCTTCGATGACATCGCTCCTGTGGAATCTTTGGCGCTGGCGTGTAATCCGAGGAAGAGCGGATCGGCAACGCGGACGAGCGGGTTGTCAACCTGAAAGTAACTGATGTGCTCGATGCCCCGTTCTTTGAGCTTTGAGATTGCGCCGGATGTGTAGAGGGCTTTGAGAGATCCGCCGTGGCCGTCCGGGCTGGCTGCGAGCGTGTGCCCATCACTCATGAGGATTCTGCCTGATTCAAGATCGAACGAGGGCATCGTGCCTTGAGGAAAGAACCAGATGTCGTCTGGGTTCAATCCGAAATGATTCTGCTCTTTGAAGAAAGTAACAGTGGCTTCGTGATTCTGAGGGCTGGTCATGATGAGCCAGGGCACTGGTGCACCGAACTTGACCGAGGTCGCCTTTATACCCTCAGCGAATACCTGGAATAGTGGTTTACCCGTCACGGCTCCAGCTGGATAGCACCCCTTGGGACCATCAAATCCGAGCCGAGAACCCTGACCGCCTGCGACGGTGAAGCAGGCGACCTTGCCCTGGCGCAGAAGCTCTTCGCCAGCCTGACGGAATTGCTCTGCGTCGTATGCCAGGATGGGGGATGCTGGGTCGGCAGGGTAGTAGGGGGCAGGCTTGGTGTCCGTGGGTACATCGAAGGTCGGGGCTGATATCACGTATGTGTCGATGAGCCTCTGCATATCCCCCAGATCGAGATCTTCGAGTTGCTCGATCAGCAGCGAGAGTTTGGCGTCGTTGAGCGTACTGACCTGCGAGAGGACGTGGTCTTGGTTCGCGTTGATGAGCAAGTCGCGGAGTGCTTGGGGCACGGCCATATCGGTGTTCTCCCTCGATTGTGAATTCGTACCCGATGGTACCTCTCACCTCGCGCCCGGCAATCCTGAGAAGACTTAGACTGCGCTATGACCAAGAGTCCTGCCTCACGTGATCTGCTCCGAAACAGGCCTGCCGCTCCGGTTGTCGCACCCTCGATCCTCGCGGCTGACTTTGCTGACCTCGCGGCTGACTGCCGATCGGCTCTCGATGCGGGCGGACAGTTGCTGCACATCGATGTGATGGACGGCCATTTCGTGCCCAATCTCAGCCTCGGGCCCGCGATCTGCGAGAAACTCCGGGAAGCTCTCCCAGAAGTGTGCTTCGATGTCCACCTGATGATCACAGACCCGGCGGATTACATCGAGCCTTTCGCAAAGGCAGGGGCAGATCACATCACGTTCCACTGTGAGGTGCTCTCGGTTGATGGAGCCAAATCGCTTGCGGAGAGGACCAGGTCTCTGGGTTGCACTGCGGGGATTGCGATTAATCCTGAGACCCCTTTCGAGCTTGTAGAGCCTCTGCTCGGCACGTTTGAGATGTTGCTGGTGATGTCCGTACATCCTGGCTTTGGAGGACAATCGTTCATCTCAGAGGTACTCAACAAGACGAGCAGAGCTCGGGCTGAGGGGCCTGAGGGCCTGATTCTCGAAATGGATGGTGGAGTGGCACCAGCGACCGCTGAGGCTTGCCGGGAGGCTGGGTGTGACATCCTGGTCGCGGGATCTGCTTTGTTTGGGAAAAACCACCTAGAACGGGCCAGTGTAGTAAATAAAATGTTAGGGTAAGCGAGTTCGTTGATTTGAAGTGCCTGTTCCGAGAACCATGCATGTTGCCACGGTCTCGAGCAGGAGGGACTAGACTTTGGGCCTTATGTACGGCGAGGCCGGAGGCCACGTCGAGAGATCGCGGAGGAAGACCACGGCCACCGACGTATGACGCCGATGGCTGAATCGATCATGGGCAAACCCGAACACATCAATGTGCTGATTATTCGATCAGGCCAGAGTGAGTGGGACCGAACGGGTCGGCTTGCAGGCCAAGCCGACTTACCGCTGTGCGAGCAGTCGAAGCTAGAGTTGCAAGACGCCTCATCGCTGCTGGATGGTGCCGAGTTGAGCGCGATTCTGCACGCGGGTGATCAGTGCTCAAAATCGACGGCCGAGGTATACACGAGCGTCACGGGCGGGAAATCTAAGACCATTGATGCCATCGCTGACATTGATCTTGGGCTCTGGGAGGGCCTCAGGTGGGAGGATCTTGAGGACAAGGCCCCCAAGGCTTTCCGCGAGTGGAAAGAGAATCCAGCCAACGTCATTGTGCCAGAGGGCGAGTCGCTGAACGAGGCATTCAACCGTATCTCACTGGCCCTTGCCAAGGCGATCGAGAAGCTCAGGGCCCCGGATCCTGGTGTCGGAGTGGTGCTTCGACCGATGGCATACGGATTAGTGAGATGTTGGTTGACCGGACGACCGGTAAGTGAGCTGTGGGAGGTTATGGAAGGGCCTTCTGCCGAATGGCATGAGCTTTCACGGGCTCAGCTGAAGCAGACCCGCGAATTGAGCCGGGTCGGGAGCTAACCTCTACACCCCAGGCGGATGCCCGGGTCGAGGAGCGATGGATGTCGCAAACCGCAACGAGAAGCTGGACGCAGGTGCAGACCGGTACCAAGACCAAGAGTTCGATCCCCGAGGGACTCTGGCTCCGCTGCCCTGGCTGCAGCCAGATGATCTACCGCAAGCAGATGGAAGCCAATCTCTCCGTTTGTCCGGAGTGCGGTCACCATTTCCGCATCAGCGCATCGACTCGCGTTGAACAACTCATTGATACCGGTACTTTCGAGCGACTCTTCGCAAACGTCGAATCAAATGATCCGTTGAAGTTCAAGGATCTCAAGAGCTACCGCGATCGACTGCTCGCTGAGCAGATCAAGAGCGGCCAGACCGATGCGATCATCGCGGGAGTCGGCTTCATCAAGGGTCGTCAGGTCGCGCTGGCCTGCATGGACCTTTCCTTCATGATGGGTTCGATGGGGTCTGTTGTCGGCGAAGTACTGACACGCACGATCGAGCACGCGACCGAGCACAATCTGCCGCTGGTCATTGTCAGTTGCTCGGGCGGTGCCCGTATGCAGGAATCCGGCCTAAGCCTCATGCAGATGGCCAAGTCGAGCGCCGCGCTCGCACGGTTTGATGATGCCGGTGGTGTGTACATCTCGGTTCTGACCGATCCGACGACGGGCGGCGTGACTGCGAGCTACGCGATGCTGGGAGATGTGATTATCGCAGAGCCTGAGGCGCTGATTGGGTTTGCAGGGCCCCGCGTGATCCGTCAGACGATCAGGCAGGATCTGCCAGAGGGCTTCCAGCGTTCCGAATTTCTCCTTGAGTGCGGCATGGTTGACCAGGTTGTGCCCCGTCACGACATGCGGAATCAGATTGCTCGACTTGTAGACTACGCTGGCGGTTGAAATCCAAACAGCTAGACGAAGAATCGCCTGTGACTGATCGCCCTGAAGCAATCGAGTCTGGTGAGAGTCGTACACCGAGATGGTGGTACGCGCTGATTGCCGGCTTTGTGTATTCCGCATTGATGTTTGGAGCGTTTCCGCCACTTTCTTTGTGGGCTTTGAGCTTTCTAGCTCCGTTGCCGCTCATGTACATCGCGTGGAAGACACCAAGGCCCTTCCGGCACGGATTGTGTGTACTTTTAGGATCGGCTCCGTTCTTTGCGCACCAGTTTACGTACGTGATAGATATCTCCGCTGCAGGGTTCGTGCCGCTGGTTGTATATCTCGCGGCCTGGCCTGCGTTATTCGTATGGCTCGCGGGCTCGATCCGCAGGAGGCTGACGTGGCTGGCAGCCTCAGTCCTTTTGCCCGTTGCCTGGGTAGGTGTAGATGTACTCCGCGGCGAGGTGCTCTTCGGCGGGTTCGAGTGGTACCAAGTAGGGCAGCCCCTGATCGCCAATGTGTTCCTCGCCTCGGCAGCGAGTATCGGTGGGTCGTATTTCGTGACGCTACTTACAGTGTTGCCATCTGCCGTTGCGGTTGATTTGCGTGGCGATACACGTCGAAAGCAGATTATCGCTGCAGCACTATTCTGGTGCTCACTCGTCGGATGGGGATTGGGGTTCGCATCAAGTCATCTCTCGCAAAACGAGGATGAAAATGCTTCAGCTGCAAGGATCGCCCTCGTTCAGACCAATGTCCCGCAGGACAACAAGATCGGCTGGTCATTCGAGCAGCGGCAGCGCGATTTCGATGAGTTTGTGGCGATGACTGGTCGCGCTGTGCTGGAAAAACCAGATCTCATTGTCTGGCCAGAAACCATGTTCCCGGGGATTGCCCTCGACAACGACACGGCATCGATGCTTGAGCGTGAGCGCCTTGGCCATCTCAACGGTTTCCGGGAGCAACTGCTCAACATGCAGAATTCACTCAGTGTGCCAATGCTGGTCGGCGCACAAAGAGCAGACAATGTGCGCGTCGTTGAAGACGATGGGAGGATCAGATTCGAGCATGATGGCTCGTACAACTCCGCGTTTGTACTCACCGAGGGCTTGGTACAAGAAGCACGTTACGACAAGCTCTCTCCGACACCTTTCGGGGAGACGCTGCCGTACATCAAGAGCTGGCCTTGGCTGCAAGACCTTGTTCTCAAGATTGGGCTCGGGGCATCCGGCATGGATTTCGGACTGGAATCTGGTGAGGACCCTAGCCCGCTCGTCATCGAGATCGAAGGGGGGCAGATCTCGATTGCGACTCCAATCTGCTTCGAATCAACGCAGTCGTCTGTCTGCAGGAGGATCGTGAATGCGGGAGATGGTGCTGATCTGATAATTCTGATGACCAACGATGGCTGGTTCGGCGACTTTGACACCGGAAGGCGGATGCACCTGCTCCTGGCCCGCTGGCGGTGCGTTGAACTCGGACTTCCGATGGCCCGCTGTGCCAACACGGGGATTACGAGTTTCATAAGCCGAGAAGGGGTCGTTACCCGCGAACTAGAACCAAGAAGGGCGGGTGTGCTTGTCGAGACAGTCCGTCTTGATGCGCGTCCGACTGTTTACCGAAAGGTAGGGAATCTCGTAGGATGGCTCTCGCTCGCCTGTCTTGGCGTGCTCTGGTTGCTGACCATTGCGATGAGATTCAATCCCGGGGCGGTGCGTAGTCCGAAGAAGGGTCTATGAGCATGAATCAAC
>WUAK01000200.1 GCA_009827205.1 Phycisphaeraceae bacterium
GCTGGTACGCGGCGAGCGTGGCCGGGTCGCTCAAGTCGAGGTTCAGGATGTTCTCGACATCGGGCACGCCGTTCGGGCCGGGGCTTGTGCCGTTGAGCAGATCGATGATGGGCGTGTCGGCCATGTCGCGGAAGTTGAGCGCCAAGTGACCGGCGAGCCTCACCGCCAGCTCGGGGCCCATGTGGCCGTAGTACTGCGTCCGAGTGTTGTCGAATCGCTCCTGATCAAGGCGTTCCCAATCACCCTGGTTGAGGTTGGGTGCGAGCAGGTCCATGTAGAGACCGAAAGCGTTCTCGACGAGCGCGTACTGCTCGAAGCGGTACTCCTCTAGCACCGTTGTGCCATCGTTGGGATCTGTGTTCGGCCCGTCGGCATCGTTGGGGTGGTTGCCGTCGTCGAGCACGAGCCCGTTGAGCCAGCGTTTGCGGTCGGTGATCTCGGTGAGGTTCCCGAACTCGGCCGCGTCGAGGATGCTGCTCCGCAGCGGGCGGTGGCCGCTGACCGTGGTCAGCAGGCGGCGCACATCAACCGCCGAGCGGGCAAGCTTGGCGCGGGTCCGGTCGTCCATGGCGTAGTTGCCGGTGCCCGAGTAATCGTCCTGCAACTGCTGCTGGGGCCAAGCGTCGAGCTCGGTCGGGCTATCCGAACGGAGCATCGAGAGCGAGAGCGGGTTTTCCGTGTTCGAGCTCGTAAGGGCCTTCTCAAGAAGTGAGAAGTTCTGGTCGTCGTTGATGCCGTGGAACGTGAGGAGCTCGACGAGGTCATCGATGCCGTAGGGCGCGAGGCGGTTGTTGCCTCCGCTCGAGGTGCCCGGGTAGACGGTGCCCAGATTGCTCGCGTAGACGGCGCGTTCCTCGACATCGTCGAAGATCGTGTAGTCGTCAAGGTCGTCAGAGAGCACGGCGTTGCGGTTTTCTTCGCCCGGGACGGCGCCGTAGCGCTGGATCCAGCCTGAGAGCGCACCGTCCATCATGCGCAGGTACGCCTTTCGGCCGAGCTGCTGCCCAGCCGCGATGTCGTACGCGCCGTAGTCGCCTGCCGTGCCTGTGCCCGTGAGGAACGCCTGCTCGTACCCAAGTGGGAACCCGTTTCCGTGCGCGTAGTGGTGCTCGGTCTGGTTGAAGAGCTTGAAGAGGTTGATCTCGTGAGCGCCCTGGCCCAGACGGTTGCTGGTCGAGGGGGGCGTCAGGAAGTCGGTGGCGGTCGTCACGTTGACAAGGCTCGAGAGGTCGACCGCGCGGATCGCCGCGAAGAAACGGTAGTCAGAGTCACCCAGCACCTTGGTCGGGCGCGTCTCGTCGGCGGAATCAACGAGCTCGATCCATCGGGAGTCGAGCATGCCGTCGCCGTCCGCGTCGGCGTACTGGTAAGCCCAGTAATCCGGGTTCCCCGGATCGGTCATATCAGCCGAGAAATCCGGATCATCGACGGGGCGGAACAGGTTGCGCTGGTACATCGTCCAGTGCGCAGGGCGGTTCCAGTCTGCATTGCCTGAGCCCGTCCCTAACACGTCTGCAAACGGCAAGTCCAGTGTCGGTTCACCATTGTCATCCATGAGCGACAAACGCTCGTTCTCGCTGTCAGGATCCCTGGTCAGATCCAATGATGGGACATCGAACCCGCCGTCATCGGCGTCATCGCGCAAGTAGTACAGGTTCTTGAACGTGCCGTCTGGTGCGAAGTTCGAGATCTGGAGCCAGTCGCGGCGGTTCTCGAACGGGTTGTAGTCGTTGTCGAAGTCCCGGTACCCGAGATCGACCGGGCGCGTGGAAGCCAGGAACGGATCGCTCGCGACACGGGGATCCATGTCGATACCGGTGATAGTCGCTAGATCGTCTTCACTGACAAAGTCAACATCCCAAACTGCATCCGCACTATGGCTGCCGTATGGGCGGAATCGGAGTGCATCGACCGCGCCCTGGTCGGGGCCTCGAGCGGAGTCGGAATCGAAGCCGAGCAGTGCACTTGGCACACTGATGTGGAAGAAGTCCGTGTAAGGCATGTCCGTGACTTCACGGCGCATGATCGGGTCGGTAGGTGATTCGCCCACTCCCGTACCCTGTAGTGCAATGGCATCTTCCATCGCGACGTCTGGAACGAGGCTGAAGACGTCCAGCGCGAGCGTATCGAGGATGTGGTTGCCGATGCCCTCGACGTTCTCCTGCGCATCGAGCCGTTCGACGACAGAGCCCGCTGTGCGGCGGTCGCCCTTGCCCAGCGCGGCGTATACCACGGACAGGATCAGGACCAGAGCCAGTGCGCCGAGCACGAGCAGGAGCACGGTGCCCCGGCGCGAACGCCCGGCGAGCGAGGCTGCGGACTTGCGGATCGTTTCATTCAAAGGTGCGAACATTTGCGCACTCCGTTTCTGGCTCGGACGCCTGTGCCCGGGCCGGTGTGCCGACGAATCCGTGTCGGCGTGTCTGCGAGTTCTCCCTCGGCTCGTGCCGGGAAGATCCTGAATCAGAGACCTTCCGCATCGGGGATCTCAATGATGAACTGGAATGTCTCTTCGATGGTCTGGTCGATCGGGTCCGCGAAGGACATCGTGACGCGGACCATCTTGGGCCAGGGCCACTCGTCCTCGACCCAGTCGCCGTCCCCGTCGATGTCGTCTGTAACACCGTCTTCGTTCATGTCGTAACCGTCGGCGATGTCGTCGTCGTTGAAATCGATCGGGACGGCGCGTGGATCCGCGTATCCGAAGTAGTGCGTCAGCGGGTAACGCAGCGGCTGGTTGTCAAGGAAACGGGCATCGCGTGTGTCGTTCTCGGTCACAAGCCCGTTGATCAGGTCGGCGAGCAGGTGCTGCTCGATCAAACGCTGACGGTCAAGATCGGAATCACTGTTTGGATCAAATGGGTCATTATCTGGATCAAAAGGATCCGGCCTCTGCTCGTCAGGCCGCAGCTTGCGCACAACACCCTGGCGCTCGGGCGCGAAGAGGCCCTCGGGATCGTGGCCGTACCAGATCAGTTCGCCCTCGTCGGGGTCGTATTCGCCGAGGCTCCACTCGACGATGAACTCCGTGCATCGCGGGATGAACTGCGAAGCGCCGATCAGCTGCTGATCCGCGCGGAACGAGGCCTGCAGCACGGGGCTGTAGCTCGTTGCCGCATCGGGACCGAAGACGTCGGCGTTGTAGCCGGGGGGCGTGGTCTCGTAACGCATACGCGAGCGGATCGAATCGTCTTCGTACTCGTTCCGGTCATTGGCGTATGGCCCGGGGGGCCCGGAGAGGATCCGCGGGTCGGTGCCACGCCAGACTGCGTCGAGCGAGGGGTTGTCGTCCCAGCTGCCCTCGCCCTCCCAGGCTCGTTCGTTCGATCGGCCCGGCATCGCATCGGCCATCCAGGCGTGCTGCTGGTGAACCAGGAGCTGAAGCCCGGTCACGTTGTCTGCATCACCAGTCTTGTCAGCGAGCGGCGTGTTCGGAGCGAACGGTTGACCGATCACATAGTTCTCGTCTTGCAGGCTGTACCTGTAGTCGATGAACTCACGGGGGCTCAGCGAGAAGATCGTGTCTCTGAACGCGTCGTAGTTGGGCAGGTACGTGAAACGCTGCGTGTTGTTGTCGAAGCGATCACGGAACTCAAAGACGTCGGCGGGCGCTGGCATAACAAAGCTCAGCGGCGCAGAACCACCGCCCGAACCCGAGATGGCGTTCTGCCTGCCATAGATCGTGGTCGCGCGACGCTTGATCTCGCTCAGCGAGGTCGTCGCGACATCAACAATGCCCGACTCAAAGAGCGGCGACACGACTTCTTCGCGGAGATTGAACGCCGCGAAGTTGTTGTCCGTGCCCGGCTCAAAGCCTCTGTCATCAAATGGCCTTCCGATGACTGTCTCGACCCGGAAGATACCCGCCGCCGCGGGCTGGCCCGCGATCTGCAGCTCATTGTCCTGGAACTGCGCGAGCAGCGACGAGTTGCTCGGCGAGAACCCGAGGGGGCCCGCCTGCCCGGTCGGGTGCAGCCGAGGGGTTTTGAGGACGGTTACGCCTCGGAGCAGTGTCCAATCGCCCGCATAGAAGTTGGGGTTGACCTCACCGATGTTGTCCTGCACATCGGACAAGCCGTGGCGAAGCTCGGGCACCTCGTTGGCTTCGTCGAGGAACGGGGTCGCGAACCCGAGTGTGCCTTCGAGCTGCTGCTGACCGTGCCCGTAGTAGATACGAGCCGATGTGCCCCGGGCAACAAAGTCGCTATCGAGGGGGTTGCGCGCGGACTCGAACTGGCCCCGGCTGAAGAACATGATCTCGTCGATCCGGCGCGGGCGACGTGTATCGAGCGCTTCTGGCGAGAGCGGGATGCCGTTGCTGTTGAGCGCGTACTCGTTGCGGATGACGAGGAAGCCCTCGCGGGTCATCCGGTTGAAGTCTTCTCGCATCACACGCTCGATAACCGAGGCGTAGTTGTTGATCGCGCTGACACGCCGACCTGTCGTCACGGTCTTGGAGATCGACGAGAATATCGCCGCCAAACCAACGGACAGAATCGCGATACCGATCACGGCGACAAGCGCTTCGAGAAGCGTGAAACCCCGGCGGTGCGTTGCTGCTCTGTTGTGCATCGCGTTGCTCCTCATCGGGTCGTCACCACTCTGACACCAACCGGGACCTGCGGGGTGAAGATGATCTGCCTGTACACCTCTGTGCTGTCCGTCGAGAAGGGGGGATCAATGATGAGCAGATCCGTATCCTCGCCGTCAATCGCCCTCGTCGTGATGCCCGATACCGTGCGGACAACACCCTGGTTGTCCACAAACATCTGCCCGACCTTGCTCAGCACCTCGGTAACCGATTCAGACTCGATCGGACGCTGACGGATCCGGATCTGGTTGGGGTTGAACAGGTCGTACACGTTAGTATTCGGGTCAGTCTGCTCGAATGACTCTGCCGTGAGTAGAACTTCAAGCGGATGTGAGTAAACGACTTCCGGATCATTGCCCTTCCCGTTCGGAATCGCCCTCGCGAGGTCATCGGCTCTCACCGCGAGTGGGTACCTCTGGTCCCGCGCGGCAACATCTCTGGCTCCTGTCAGCGAGTCCCGGAGCGAGACGCCCGCGGGCACACGGATACCTCTGTCGATCCGGCGGGTAAAGATCGCAACCTGGACCGGAACCTCGTCCAGTCGCGAAAGAGGAAGCCGCTTCTCGTACCGCCTGCGATCGCCACGGGGCGGACTGCCGACTCCCGAATCCGCGCGTCGGACGACGATGTCGTACACGTACCTCGGATCCGACGTCGTGGACGCGTCTGGCATGAGCCTGCTCGCAAGGTCAAGCCTGTACGTCGGAAGCTCGGT
>WUAK01000003.1 GCA_009827205.1 Phycisphaeraceae bacterium
CGGGTCAGTTGTGTTCGATCACGTCAGCCGCGCAGCGTACGCGTGCCGATCGCCCCGCACGGACGATGAGGTGCTCGTCAGGATGTGCGAGTTGATCGGGTACGAGCCGGTCTTGTTCGACGCCGTCGATGAGTCTGGGCTTGCGTACTACCACACCAACGTGATGATGTCCGTGGGGAGCGATTTCGCGATCGTGTGTCTCGATTCGGTTTCCGACCGGAGCCGCGCGATGCTGGTAGAGCGCTTAGCCTCGAGCGGGCACGAGATTGTCGAGATCTCGCGGGCACAGGCCGCGCGGTTTGCGGGCAATGTCATCGAGCTTTGCACGAATTCGGGTGATCGCGTGCTGGCGCTCTCGGATTCGGCGCTGGAAGCAATCGGTGAAGACGCGGCGAGGCTCGAAGCTCGGGGGATCAGGCTGGCCCACGCGCCGATCCCGACCATCGAACGGCTGGGCGGCGGGTCCGCACGGTGCATGATTGCCGAAATTTTCAAGAACTAGCACACACTTCGAGGCGCTTACCTTCTGTCATTCCAGGTACGCTAAACAGGAAGTCACTTGGGTATGAGGCTTCACTGAGCTGAAAGGAGATTAGAAATGGCTAACTATCCAATTGAGGACGTAGAAGGTATCGGGCCAACCTTTGGTGAGAAACTCAGGGCTGCAGGTATCGAGGACACCGATGCGTTGCTCGCAGCGTGCAAAACACCGGGTGATCGCGATGCGCTTGAACAGAAAACCGGAATTGGCCATTCACACATTCTCAAATGGGCCAACATGGTTGATCTGTACCGCGTGAGTGGTATCGGTTCTGAATTTTCTGAGTTGCTCGAGGCTTCCGGTGTAGACACCGTGCCGGAACTGGCCCAGCGCAATGCCGCTAACCTTGCTGCGAAGATGGTCGAGGTCAACGACGCCAAGAGTCTCACCCGTCGTGTTCCGAGCGAGTCAGAGATCGGCAAGTGGATCGATCACGCGAAGACATTAGACAGAGCGCTTGAGTACTAATTTCTGATTTACTCACCCCCGGCTGGGACAAATTCCTTGCCGGTGGTTTCGCTAATGAGCTTGTCGAGTTCTTCGACCAGATCGACCTCGAGCGGCTCGGGTGAGAGTTCTTTTTCATCGGCGAGTTTCTCGGCGTTCTCGATCATCTCGAGCAGCTCAGCAGCGGTAACCTGATTCGGCGCCTTGATATCCAGGTCGTCGTTCGTGCTGAAGCCCTCGCTGCCGACCGTGACTGAAAGGTTCTTGTTGTTACTGATGGGCGCAAAGACTGTCTCGAAATCGCTGTCCTTGAGCTTGTCTTCGGTGAAGCCCCTTGCGAGCCGCCCGAACGCGAGTTCGCCCCGTGCTTTTTCTTCGTCACTGAGTGTCGATGGCGCGATGTACCCGCCGTACATGGCCTTCGAGATGAGCATGGGCAGAAAGTCGCTCTCGGTCATCGCTTCGCCCAGGTTCTTAAACTCATCGAGCGAGATGTTTTTGTCGCGGAACTCGTCTGCGAGGAAGTTCACGCGTTCCATGAGCGCGATGCGTTCCTCGTCGGGGAGGTGGATCTCCTTGAACGACTCGTTGACAGCCTGTGTCGTGATGTCCGCGGTCCAGCCTCGCCAGTTCTGCCAGACGTATATGCCGCCCACACCAACCAGCAGCATGACCGCGATCACAACAGAGAGGCAGCCGACCAGGATGATCTTGCCCGCGTTGCTCTTCTTGGGTTGTCGAAACTCGTCCTGAAGCTGTTGTTGTGCCAATCGGGCCCCCTCTGCGCGTATCGTCGCTTTCCGTAATGTTATTCGCTACGGTTCCCTCGTGATTTCATCCAGAATACCTGTTTTCGACGCTCACCTCGACCTGGCATATCTTGCCGAACTCGGCCGAGATATGACCACACCCCTCAATCGGGACGCACCGCCGCACCCACCGGCGACGGTCACGCTCCCGGAGCTCAAGTCGGCGGGCGTGACCGCATGCCTCGGGACGATCTTCCTCGAAGCGACCGATGCGCCTGCGTCAGGGGATGAGCCCATCTGCTATCCGCCTGGCGACGCGAATGAGGCATACTTCAAAGGTGTCAATCAGCTCAACCGCTACCACCTCTGGCGCAAAGAGGGTCTCATCCGCTTTTTCGGTGATACCGACGAACACGAAACTGGCGGCACCAATCCGTCGATCAATCTCGGGATCCTCATCGAGGGCGCCGATCCGATCATCGAGCCGCATCATCTCAGCTTCTGGGCAGGCCGCGGCGTTGTGGCGATCAGTCTCTCGTGGGCGGTCGAGACCCGCTACGCGGGCGGGAACAGCACGAGCACCGGGCTGACCGATCTTGGCAGGCAGCTCATCGGTGAGATGTCACGCCTTGGAATCGTGCTGGATCTCTCTCACCTCTCCGAGCGCGCGACCATGGACGCGCTCGATTTCACGGATGTCCGCGTCTGCGCAACGCACTCGAATTGCCGGTCTCTTCTCGGTGAGCAGAACAACCCGTCCTGGCAGCGGCATCTGAGCGATGACACGATCAGCACAATCGCAGCTCGAAAGGGCGTGATCGGGCTCAACCTGTTCAAGCAGTTTGTGCAGTGGCCTATAGCAGCTACGGACAGGCCGACGATCGGGAAAGCCGTCGATCATATCGACCACATCTGCCAGCTCACAGGCTCGGCGCAGCATGTCGGGATCGGATCAGATCTGGACGGCGGGTTCGGTGCGGGCTCTGTGCTGCAAGGCATCGAGCGGGCGTCTGATCTCGTGAATGTATTCGAAGAATTGGCAACGCGCGGGTACAGCGATGCTGATATTCACGCAATCGCCTACGACAACTGGGCCGGTTTCTTCTCACTCTGACAGAGCGAGCTCGGCTTCTGCCCTGCAATGCCCACACCAGAGCACAGGGTTTTCGAGCAGGCTGACGCGCTGCGATCCGTGAGAGGGCGGGCCGAGCCTGTTCAGTCTGGCGAGCATGCGTCGCTCGTACGCGGATTCGTTCATCACGTACTCGGGCGAGTTCTGTGTGTAGGCGTACTCGCCCTGCAGGAGCTCGTTGATCCTGGCGATCCGGGTCGAGCTCTCCGGGTGTGTGCTCAGCCATTCGGGCTGACTGCGGGGGCCCGACGCGGCGCGGAGCACCTCCATCACCTCGCGCTGACCGACTGGGTTGTAGCCCGCGCGGGCCATGTACCGGATCCCGAGCATGTCGGCTTCGAGCTCTTCATCTCTGCCGTAGCTGAGCAGGACAATGTTTCCACCGACAGCGATGACAGGTAAGCCGAGTTCGCCGTACTTCTTGAAATCGCTGTCCTCATCAGCTGAGCCGACGACGATCGCAGCGAGCAGCAAACCGAGGTTGTACCCGAATTGTTTGCTGATCCGTTGGTTGCCGTGGCGCGCGGTGACATGACCGATCTCGTGACCGATGACGCCGGCCATCTCCGCCTCGCTCGAAAGCTTGTCTGCGAGACCACGTGAGAGGTAGACCTGGCCGCCAGGGAGCGCGAACGCGTTGATGACTCCAGAGTCGAGCAGCGTGAACTCCCATGGCAGTTCCGGTACGCCCTCTTCGATGCCCTCGAGCAGCCTGGCACCGACCTCGTCGACGTACGCCTGGGCCTGTGCGTCCGGGGTTTCGCCTCCGAACTCGGCGACCATCCCGGGCGCCGCCTCCACACCCATCGCGACCTCTCTATCCCAAGAGAGCAGCGTCAGCGACCTGGCACCCGTCGCGGGGTTTACTGTGCAACCGATCAGGAGCAGGCTAGAGAGCAGCACAAAGGCCAGCGTTGAGACGCGTCGCATGGATTTCCTTTCCGGATGAGTCATCTGACTAGGATATTCACACGAACCTACCATCGCCTGTGAGCACCCCTTCGACACAAACCGAGGCCTGGTCCCGAGAGCAGCTCGCGGAGAACCCGCACGAACGCCAGGACAAGCCCGAGCGCGTGCGGAGCATGTTCGCGGCGATCGCGCGCTCCTACGACCTCAACAACAGGTTGCACTCGTTCTGGCGCGATCAGGCGTGGAGAAAGGCCGCTGTCAGGCTCGCGGATGTTCAGGAAGGCGATGAGATTCTCGACTGCGCCTGCGGCACGGGTGATCTCACGCTTGCTTTTGCGAACACAAAGGCCAAGCGCGTCGTGGGCACAGATTTCACGCAGGAGATGCTCGACATCGCGGACACGAAGCTGCACGACAGCTCGGGGCGTGTGTCGTTCCAGCAAGCCGACGCGATGAACCTGCCGTTCGCTGATGGGTCTTTCGATGTGGTCTCGATCGCGTTCGGCATCCGCAACGTCGCGGACCCGAAGAAGGCGATCGCGGAGTTCTACCGGGTGCTCCGCCCGGGCGGCAGGCTCGTGATCCTGGAGTTCGACGAGCCCCGCAACCCGCTCATCAGGTTGGGCAACAACTTCTACTGCAAGTCGGTGATGCCCATGACCGCGACGATCATCGCGCGCGACAGGAGCGGGGCGTATCGGTACCTGCCCAAGAGCGTCGAGACGTTCATGAAGCGGGAAGAGATGCAGGCGGCGTTGAGCGAGGCCGGGTTCTCGGAGCTGAAAGCCAAGCCCATGACCTTCGGCGTGTGCGTGTGTCACGCGGGCAGCAAACCGGGTTCATAACGAACAATCAGCGATGATTATGATTCCGGTATCATCTGGGCATGTACCGGTTACTGATCCATGTCGTCTTGCTTGCTGGTCTCTTTCCAGCGTTCGTGCAAGCTGAAGAACGTTTCGATCCCCAAGAACAGCACATCGTGATTATGGAGCTCCTCGTGCCGGGTGGTGCACTGCCGTTTGAGTGCGACCTGCAGCAGAGTGCTCAAGACGATCCCTGGTACGCGGCGATCAGCAACGGCGAAGAGGTCATCGGGTGCAGGGATGTAGACGTCACCCACCACACGATTGGCCACGATGAGGTCTGGGACGTGCGCATCAACCTGGCACACTATGACACCGTTTTGCGTTGGACGATGATCTACAGCTCTGATCAGCAGGCATTCCGCGGCGGCGGAACACTCAGGAAAACCAGACCAAGCGGCCGGGTGGAGATCCCCCTCTCGATCCGCGGTCCAGTTCAGCAAGGATCTTGGCAGTCCCGATCGTCTTCACCGGAACGCTTTCTTCCGATTGAGCCTCTTGGGCAGTGGGCGTCCAAGAACGACTTCTCTGGTCGGTGGCGTGTGAATTTCTCATCGTCTGATGACCCGGCGATCGGTGTATTCGATGTTGACGATGCTGGATTCGTCAATGGAACGTTCTTGACGAAGACTGGCGATTACAGATATCTCGCTGGCCGGGTGGATGGAACCAAGCTGAGGATGAGCTGCTTTGACGGTGCTCATGCCTTCTTGTTCCACGCAAGGATGCTCGAGGACGGGACGCTCCGAGGAGATTTCTGGTCAGGGACTTGGTGGCACGAGACCTGGACTGCAAGCCGAGACGACAACATCTCGCTACCAGATGCCTATGAGAGTACCGAATGGCTCGGTGATTCATCCATGGCCGATCTCGTCTTCGTTGATGAGGGAGGTCAACCAAAGAGCCTCGGTGATGCGCTTGAGCAGCTCGGCGGCAAAGTGCGAGTTGTCGAGGTATTCGGTACCTGGTGTCCCAACTGCATTGACGCCGCCAAAGACCTGAAACATCTTGAAGACAAGTATCACGATCGAGGGCTGCGTGTGCTGGGATTAGCGTTTGAGCACACCGAGGATTTGAGCCGTTCAACAGGAATTGTCCGGGCATACAAGCAGCGTTACGGACTCGACTGGCCGGTGCTTATCGCGGGTCCCTCAGATAAAGAAGCGGCTTCAGAGGCATTCCCGGTTCTTGATCGGATACGGACATACCCAACGCTGATCTTTCTTGATGAGAACAACGAGCTCATCGCGATCCACGCGGGCTACACAGGGCCTGCCACGGGTGAGGCGTACGACCAGATGATCGCCAGCTTTGAGCGGCTGATCGAATCTAATCTGGACTAAGGCTGTCTTATGAGCCCGCCCCGGCCTTGTCCCTCGCCTGTCGCTCGGCTCTACGCCGCAGGCCCTCATCGAGGATGATCTTGCGGATCCGGATGCAGCTGGGGGTCAGCTCTACCAGCTCGTCTTCTTCGATGTACTCGAGCGATTCTTCGAGGCTCTTGTCGCGTGGCGCTTTGAGCGTGACCGTTGCTTCCTTGTTCGCCGAGCGCATGTTGTCGAGTTTCTTCTGGCGGACGATGTTGAGTGTGATGTCGTTGGGTCTGTTGTGCTCGCCGACGATCTGGCCCGCGTAGACCTTGTCGCCGGGCTTGACGAAGAGCACTCCCCGATCGTGCGCGAGGCTCACCGCGTAGGGGGTGACCTGGCCGCCCTCGGTCGCGATGATCACACCCGCGGGACGATCGAACCGCTCGCTCGAGACCGGCTCGTAGCCGCTGAGTGTGTGGTGCATGATCGCTTCGCCCTGGGTCGAGGTCATGACGCGTCCGCGCAGGCCGATGAGTGCCCGGCTCGTCATTTTGTAGACGATGTGCGTCATCGCGGGGCCGCGAGGCTCGACGTTGAGGGTCTCGCCCTTGCGTGCGCCGCAGAGTTCCATGACGGCGCCCATCTGCTCAGTCGGGACATCGATGACGAGTTCTTCGACCGGTTCGCACTTGACACCGTCTACTTCTTTCTCGATCACGCGGGGTTTGCCCACGGCGAGTTCGTAGCCTTCACGCCGCATGTTCTCGAGCAGGATGCCCAGGTGCAGGAGGCCTCGACCGGAGACGATGAACTCGTCCGCTGAATCGCCCGGCTCTACGCGGAGCGCGACGTTCGATTGCAGCTCCTTGTCGAGCCTGTCCTTGATCTGCCGGCTCGTGACGTACTCGCCTTCCTGGCCTGCAAAGGGCGAGGAGTTCACGCGGAAGACCATCGTCAGCGTTGGTTCGTCCACCTTTACGGGCGGCAGCGCCTCGGGCTGGTCGGTGTCTGCGAGCGTGTCTCCGATGTCTACCTTGTCGAGCCCGACGACCGCACAGAGGTCGCCCGCTTCGATCTCGTCGACCTCAGTCCTGCCGAGACCCTCGAATCGGAAGAGCTGCCCGGTCTTGACCGTGTGCTGCTTCGAGTTGCCGTCGCGGTCTGGTCGCGTGATGCGCATGACCTGCTCGCCCTTTCGCAGCTTCCCGTTGTACACGCGTCCGATGCCGATGCGTCCGACGTACCCCGAGTAGTCGAGTGTCGTGACTAGCATCTGCAGCGGCGCTCCGGCGTCACCCTTTGGAGATGGGACGTGTCGCACGATCAACTCGAAAACATCACGCAGGTTCGTCTGACCATGATCGGCTTTCATCGCGATGTCCATGTCGTCGGTCGCCCACCCGTCGCGGGCGGAGCCGTAGACGACCGGGAAGTCGAGCGTGTCGTCGTCGGCGCCCAGTTCGATGAACAGACTCAAGAGCTCATCGACAACACGGTGGGGGTCCGCCTCTGCGCGGTCGCACTTGTTGATCATGACCACCGGGCGGAGCCCAAGCTCAAGCGCCTTGCCCAGCACGAACCTTGTTTGGGGCATCGGACCTTCGAACGCATCGACGACGAGCATGCACCCGTCTGCCATACGCAGGACGCGCTCGACCTCGCCGCCGAAGTCGGCGTGACCCGGGGTGTCGATGATGTTGATCCGGTAGTCCCTGCCCTCCTGGTCGTGATAGTTCACGGCGCAGTTCTTGGAGAGGATCGTGATGCCTCGCTCTCGCTCGAGCGGGTCTGAGTCCATGATCAGGCCGTGCTGGCCGCCCTTGAGCTTGTCGAGCTCGGCGTCCCTGAACTGGCCCGACTGGCGCAGCAGCTGATCGACAAGGGTGGTCTTGCCGTGGTCGACGTGGGCGATGATGGCGACGTTTCGGAGGTGTTCCATTCGGGCGATTGTTAGACAGCCCGAGACGCAAAGTCAGTCTTGTGAGGAATTCATCCGCAAGCTAAATCCAATCTCTGTCTGACCCGGGCGCTGTTTGGAGGACCAGCGGAAGGAATCGATCTGTTTCATAGGGGGAGCGATGGACCTATCAGGTACAAGGATCCGATCGATCACGACAGCCAGCGGCCCGGGTCTGGCGATCCCAATCGAGCTGAGTCTGCCCCCATCTTCACGCGCGGGAAGCGCGAGAGCGACGTGCTCCAGCGTTTGGGCTTCCTGCCCGTTGGCTGGGCCGAGCCTGAGTACCCACCAGGAACGCTCTGGTTCGTTGAGGACAAACCAAGACAGATTGGGTTCGTCACCCAACATGGGCTTCAGCAGGTCGTCATAGAGCATCCCGTCGAGCTTGGCGACCCGCGTGGCGCTAGGGAGGAAACCGCCGTAATTAGGAGACGCTTCCTGGTTCCCCGTGAGAAAGACGGCCAGGCCCTGCATCACTTCATCAGCGATTTCGGCAGCCTCGGGCGAACCGTCGAGTTCGATCGCCGCGGAGATCGCGGTGCCGTTTTCGGCCGGTCCAACCTTCAACAGCACCCGATCGGTTGCGTGCGCTGAGAGTCTCTCGGGCAGGTCACCGTTTACCGGGATGACTCCGGTCATCGGGCCTCGGAATAGGAACATGGCGTCCAATTCATCAGCGAGCACGAACCAGGAGTCGTCGGCGAATTTGTCAATGGTTTTGCCTGACCAGCCGGGTGTCATCTGTTCGAAACCGGGTGTCTCAAACAGAGCCATTCCGTTCCAGCCCTCATCGTTCATGAACGCTGTGATCTGCGCAACATCTGACCCACCGGTACGAAGTCGGCAAGCAATCTGCGGCGCCAGCACACGGTTCAGACCGACGAGATCTGCCCAGCGATCTTTCTGGCTGAGTCCCTTCACAAGATCGGTAAACAGCTCGGCACTCTTGCGCGGCGCGATCACAAAGAGCCTTGCATTTCGACCCGAGACTCCTCGAACCGAAATCGGAGATACCCGGTACGCACCGCCCTCGATGGCGAAGATCGGCTGATCCGCTATCAGATCGCGCCCCTTGCCGCCCAGTCTCTTGATCATCCTGATGGCGAGCGCTTCATCGACAACTGTCGCGATCGCCCACTGACCATCCCCACTGATGGTGAGCCCGTCGGATACGAATAGCACTCGCTGGCCGAAAAACGTGTCGAAAGCGATGTCTTCCCGCATGCCGATTTTCTGTGAGAGCTCGCTCCACCCTTCCGAGAAAGCGCCACCATCGCCTGTGATACCGAGCGTGTCGAGCATTGTGTTCAGCGACTGGCCAGCGTCGCTTTGGCGCTGCTCTGCTGCGTTGTCCAGCACGATCACGATGCCCGCATCGGGCGCGACCTCGACGATCGACTCGATCGCATCAGATGCCTGCGATTGAAAGATCGTTGCGGAGGCAGCGCTTGCCAAGAACGCTGAGACGATGCACAGCACGCGCCGAACCCACGTGTGCAGGCTTCTCTGTGTAGGGGATGTCGTCATTTCTTATCGAGTCGAACTCTGATCCGGAGTGGATCCTACTTGAATATGTTCTGGCAGCCTAACCACGTCAGAACCGTACCAAGGCGGGAGAATTCCACCGACGTTCAGTTCTGCCGAGCCTTCGAGTCCGAGTTGCTCGATGCTTTTCTGGACATTGTTGGGCCAGTGAGTGATCTGTGTTGAAGCCGCGGCGTGTCCCGCTGGGATGGTCAGCCCGTCCTGGAAGACGATCACCTGCTGGCAGACAACGCGCTCGGCCTCGCTGGCCGGGCAATCGGGCCTCTGCATCGAGAAACCGACCGAATAACTTGTATTCGCGCGGCTACGCGTTGCACGCACAGCCGGGCGGCTGCCAACGTACAACACGGATGATTGTTCGTCGCTCTCGGCGTTTGCCTGATGAGCTGATTCGCGGAGTGTCACAAGCGTGGACAGCGCGTTGTCGCGCCAATCGTTGACAGTCTCGACAGGTGCCAGGCTCTCAGTCTGGGCGACGCTGACGATTGAGGACACAACACCGCCCTCGTCCTGGCCAGGCAGCAAACCCGCACGCATGCTCAGAACCGCGGACGCGAAAAATCCGATCGCTAGGCCGACGATCGACATTCGAACCCATCGGACCTTGCGGCGTTCAGTGCTCGAAAGGAACGGTCGCGATTGCCCTACACGGCCGAGCACGGCGTCCTCGAATGATGCATCGCTATCTGCGGGCGCAACGGGCTCACCGAGCACCGACTCAAAGTCATCGGGCGTCATCTTGGGCGAGGCTGATCGGCCGAAACGGAACCGGTGGCGTCGGCTGCTCACGACCAGACCTCTTTCAGTCTGGAGTTGTGTGTGGCGTGCGCCATCAAGATCTTGCGGAGTTTCTGCCTGCTTCTGTGCAGGTGGCTCTTGACGGTGCCCTCGGGCATGTCCATGTGCTCGGCGATCGTTGAGATCGGCCAGTCGAGCTGGTGGAAGAGCACAACGACTTCGCGCTGCACTTCACCCAGCTCCATGAGCGCATCCTGGAGAGCGTCTTTCACATGACCGGCGACCTCATCGTCGGAGGTCTGCACACCCGGACCGTCCCCGCCGCCCTGGCGCCAGCTGAGCGCCTCGGTGTTGAAGACCGGCGAGTGCTTCTGCCGCGCGTTGACATAGAGACGCTTGGCGATCGTGAAGAGCCATGTCGAGAATCGAAAGCGGTCATCAAACCGGTGAAGGTTCGAGAGCACGCGGACAAACGCCTCTTGGCAGATGTCCTCGGCGACATCGGCGCGACCCGAGAGGCGGTGCAGGTACGCACGCAGCGATGGCTGGTGGTGCCGAAGAAGCTGGGCGGAGGCCTCACGGTCTCCTGCGATCGCCCGGGCGATCAGCTTCCTCTCGATGTCGCGTTCCATGGCCAAGTGCCGACTCCTCTGACCTCAATATACCAGCGATACGGGTGGGGGATGCCCTATCTTTTCCCTAAAACAAAGCCCCCGCGGGCTTCTTGAGTCCCGCGGGGGTATCCGAGTGGCGTTTCTGGACGTTTCTGTGGCCGAGCCGTTAGGCCGCGACCTTGCGCTTGCGGCCAACGGTCCGCTGGTCCTCGTCGGCCCGACGCTCGGGCTCCTCGATCAGCGTGTGCACCAGTTCGAGCAGGTCGGTGGCCCAGGTGTCGGCTCCGATCTCCTCGGCGAGCCCCTCGGCTCGGTTGAAGACGCCGCCCCCGACCGCGATCTGGGTGTGCGCCGATGCTCCTATCTCGCGGACGGTATCGATCAGGCTCCGGATCTCGGGCAGATCCTCTGGGGCCGATGCGAACATAAGGAGGACGTCCGGCTTGCTCTCGTGGACCTGAGCCAGGATCTCATCGCGGGGGACACCACCGCCGCCGAATCGCACCTCAAACCCCGACATTTCGAGCAGATCGACAGCCATCTGCGCTGAGAGTTCCTCGGGCTCGTGATCGCCGCAGAACGCCAGGACGCGTCGCCCGAGCGAGGGCTCCATGCGGTATCGGGCGGCGGTCTGATCCACGAGCATCCGCAGAAGCCTCGTCGAGTAGTGGTGGGCGAGCTTCGTCAGTTGATCGCTTCGGAAAAGCCGTTCGACCATCTCCATCGTGGGCCAGAAAAGCTCGAGCACGATGTCTTCAGGCGGGACGTTGCTCTCGTGCAGCCTGTTGACGGCGGTCCGGGCCCCGACCCGGTCGCCGCTGATGATGATCTCGAAGAATCGTTCGATGTCGCTCTCACGGATACTCACTGTTATTCCTTCCTGCTTTGATGGGTCTCTTCTCGCGTCCCTCTGACGCCCTTCGGATATGCCTGCCGTCCTCCACTTGGAGCACCTGGCTGGCAGGTGGCTATCGAGTGCACGAGACCGATCGCACGACAGCGGGCAAAAGAGAACGAAGCGGACCAGGCGATCGCTGCGCTGTACGGGCCGATAACGGCGAATCCGAGTTATCAGACCACGACCTGGCCGGTTATCGGTGCTGGCACGCCTCTTAGGGTCCGAGCCCGTTACAGTGCCCACGAGATGAGCAGACCGAACGACCGAGACCAGATGTACCTGCAGGGGAAGCAGGCCCACGAGTCGGGCAACTACGAGATCGCTGCCCAGATATTCGAACAGCTCGTCAAGAAGGAACCCCGCAACGCGGTTCTCCAATTCGCGCTGGGAACGAGCCTCATGAAGCTCAAGAAGTTTGGGCTGGCGATGAAGCATCTCGAGAAGGCGGCCAAGCTCAAACCGATGATGCCCGAGATCCACGCAACAATGGGCGCCATTGAGCGGACGTGCCTGAACGATGAAGCCGCGATCAAGCATTACCAGCGCACGCTGGCGATACGCAAGGACTTCCCACCCGCGATCTGCGGCCTGACCGACCTTTATAGAAAGCTGGGGCGGTTCGATGACGCGGTCAAGCTGATCACGGGGGCGCTCGAGCGATCTCCATCGGCGGATCCCTATCTCGCCGAGGCATTCGCTGCGATTGCCAAGGACGCCAACCGGGTGCAGGACGCGATCGATCACATCCGTGAAGTGCTCAAAACGGATATCCCGATCGTCTCGCGCAGCTCATTGAACTTCAGGTTGGCCGGCCTGCTCGATTCGATCAAGGAATACGAACAGGCGTGGGAGACGGTCACGCTCGCGAACGAACAGAAGGTCACCCGTTGGGACCCCGTAGCGTACGAATCCGATGTTGGACACATGCTGAAGAATTGGACGCGTGAACGCGTTCTGGAAGCACCCTCGAGCGGGAGCGATTCTGAACTTCCAGTCTTTGTCGTTGGTATGCCCCGCAGCGGAACGAGTCTCGTCGAGCAGATCATTGCATCGCACCCAGCCGGCGCAGGCGCGGGTGAAATGAACGCACTCTCGCTGGCTGCATGCAGGCAGCAGGGGATCCGAAACCATAGCGGGATGGTCTTTCTGCGCGATATATCAAAGATCACCCCTCAATCGCTCTCGCGCGAGTGTGATGAGTATCTCGCCAGCGCACGCCGGGTCTCATCCCAGGTGGGCGACGAGACAGGTGCCGAGCGGATCGTTGACAAGCTGCCTTACAACTATCAGATCCTGCCTCTGATCCAGATGATGTTTCCGAAGGCGCGAGTCATCCACACCGTTCGAGACCCGAGGGACACGTGCATCTCGTGTTTCTTCCAGGACTTTCTGGGTGAACTCGGGTACGCGTACAACCTGAAACAACTCGCGGTGTACTACGCACAGCACGAACGGATCATGGCGCACATGAAGGAAGTGCTCGATATTCCGATACTCGAGGTGCGTTACGAGCGGCTCGTCTCGGAGCCCGAGCACGGGATCCGCAAGATACTCGATCACATCGGCCTCGATTTCCACGAGGACTGCGTCCGGTTCCATGAGAGCAAAAGGGCGGTACACACCGCGAGTCTGGAGCAGGTCCGCAAGCCCATGTACAAGACATCGAGTGCGCGCTGGAAGCGTTATGGCGAGCTGATCGCGCCGCTGACTGACGCACTCATTGAAGCGGGTGTGAATTTACAGACCGAGGAATGACTTGGACCCGACCCAGACGTTCAACCAGGCTCAGCGGGCGTTCGAATCTGGAGACTGGCAAACCGCGCTCTCGCTGTTTGAGCAGGTTGTAAAGTTTGACAAGAAGAACGAGCAGATCCACACCGCGATGGGTTTCTGTGCAGCAAGGCTTTCTCGTTTTGATGACGGCAGGCGTTACCTAGCCAAGGCGGTCAAACTCAAACCGATGGCGCCCGAGCCTCATGTGCAGCTCGGGTATCTCGAGGCGGCGGATTACAACAACGAGAAGGCGCTTGCGCACTACCGCCGTGCGGTTGCGGTTAGGCCGGGTCACCCGGGCGCCGTGTTCGGTTTGGTTGATGTGCTACGCAAGCAGGGCGAATACGATGCCGCGTTCGCGGAGATCACCAAGGCCCTAAGCAAAGCCGATGAGCCCGATGTGCAGCTCGCCGATGCGCTGGCGCTCATCGCTGTGAAGACAGGGCAGCAGGAGCGCGCAATTGAGCTCGTTCGTGAAGTTCTCTCACGCGACCTAGAGGACAAGCGGCGGGCGATCATGCTGTACAGGTTCGCGGAGCTTCTCAACGACCGGGGCGAGTACGACAAGGCGTTTGATGCTGTCCTGGAAGGGAGCGTGTTGAAAGGCGTGCCCTGGGACACCGATGGATACGACCTCGAATTCGAGCGGTACTTCAAGGCATGGACGAAAGACGCGTTTGAAGCGGCGCCGCGGGCGAGTGGTTCGTCCGAGCAGCCGGTCTTTGTTCTTGGAATGCCCCGGTCGGGGACGAGTCTGGTCGAGCAGATCATCGCGTCGCACAAGAGTGCGACCGGAGTGGGGGAGTTGCCTGCGATGGTCGGCATCGCGGGCAGCCTCCAGGTGAGACTCACGGGTGCGCTCTCAAAGTTCTTTACCGAACCTGGGAAGCTCACCGAATCGATGCTGGTAGAGGGCGCGTCGCACTACATCAAATCGATGCACGACCTGGCTGGCAAACTCAACGCGCCCGTTGGAGCCGAGCGGATTGTCGACAAGCAGCCTCACAACTTTGCGCATATCCCGCTGATCAGGCTCATGTTCCCGGAGGCCCGGATCATCTACACGCACCGCGATCCGCGCGACACCGCGGTCTCGTGCTTCTTCCAAGGCTTCGACGGCCCGATGGGGTACTGCTACGACCTCTTTGCGCTCGGCAAGTACACCGCTCACGCCGACCGGGTGGTCAGACATGCCAGATGCGATCTCGGGATCGATGTGCTCCCGGTCCGGTACGAGTCGCTGATCGAGGACCCGGAGGGGCAGATCCGGTCCATTCTCGACCACATCGGGCTGCCCTTTGACGAGGCCTGCCTGAGCTTCCACCAGACCAAGCGGCTCGTTCGGACAGCCTCGACCGATCAGGTCCGCCAGCCGATCTACAAGGGCTCGATCGGGCGTTGGAAGAGGTACAAAGACCGGCTCGGGCCTCTCCTTGAGGGGTTCAAGGCTGGGGGCCTCGATCCGGATGAGAACTGCTGACCAGGGGCCGGCGGGGGCCTAGACTTGTGGCCCGATGTCGGCCGGGACAAAGCAGGACCTGGCGGCCAGGACTCCCCGAGACCGACGCGGCAAAGCGAGAAGAACCATGTACGCGATTATCGAAGAAGGCGGCGGGCAGCGCAAAGTCACCGAGGGGCAGGAAGTCCTGATCGACCTCATCCAGGGCGGCGAGGCCAAGGCCGGCGACTCCATCACGTTTGATCGCGTTCTCGCGACCGGCGACGGCGAAGGCAAGGTCAACATCGGCCAGCCCTACGTCTCGGGTGCGAGCGTGACCGCTGAGGTCGTCGAGCCTCAGGCGATGGGCGACAAGCTCTACATCTTCAAGTTCAAGCCCAAGAAGGGTTACCGCCGCAAGACGGGCCACCGCCAGCGCTACACGCAGGTGAAGATCACGTCCGTCAAGGGCTGATCCCGTCGGCGTGGGGTCGAATCGCACTGATGACGGTTCGCCGGTAGATCAGGCAAGCGTGAACGTGCCCCGGGTGCGGTCTTTGATGACACCCGGGAATCTGAGTGAGCGCCCGTGAACCACGGCGTACACACCCGGATCGAGCACCCCAACGGCAAATATGCTCTCGGTTAGATTCTGCAGGGCGTCCGATTGTTTGAGTTCGTAGGGGCGCATGGCGCCGGTCAGCACAACCGGCACGCGCGGGCTCTCGATGTCCGCATAGAGGCGTTCGCCGGTTTCGCTGAGTGTGTCCGTGCCGTGCAGGACGATCACG
Organism: Phycisphaeraceae bacterium; assembly: GCA_009827205.1. Lineage (GTDB taxonomy): Bacteria > Planctomycetota > Phycisphaerae > Phycisphaerales > UBA1924. Next base: position 15,715 of record WUAK01000003.1, read on the forward strand.
CCGTCTATGCCGGTGTTGTTGCACTCGTTGCGCACGGTCTCGACGATGAGCGTTCGATCGACATCGGTCATATCGAGACTGTCTTTATTTAGCAGTTCGTGGATGTTGATCCGGGTGTCTTCGAGGCGCAGCCCCTGGAGGATGTGCGCGACGTTTGAGTGCCGGTTGACGAGCGTTCCGGTGGTTTCGTCGTAGACCTTCTCGAGCGTGCCGCCGGTAGTGATGAGCGTGATCGTCCGCATGGGACAATGGTAGTAGGCGGGGCGCATTGATGCTCAAAAAGCAGACACCCCGCGAGTATGAACGCGGGGCGCCGGCTGATCAGCGAGATCTACGAGAAAGGGATGCGGGCCTTCCGCCTACTCAAGCATGCTGATGGTCACGGGCTGGGCACCCGAGCCTGTGTAGCGGACCTGGGTCGGCACTCTGGATGCGTTGTAGAACTCGAGGACGAACGAGCCGTCCACGGACATCGTGTACGCGTCCTTCGGACCCACGGTCGCCTGATCCTGAGGCACGCGGAGCGCAAGCTGGCCCGAGCCGCGGTTCTCGACAAGGAGTTCGGCTTGCTCTCCGCTCACTGCGAAGTTGACCTGCTGGTAGGGTTCGAGCGTGAGCGTGTTGGATGATCGGCTCAGCTTGCTGGTGGAGCCGCCTCCACCGAACCAGGAGCAGCCCCCTGCGAAACAGGCGGCCCCAGCGATACCCAAGACGCAAATCGCGGTACGTGAATTTCGTTTCATGTGCAATCCCCATTGCTAGACCAGCGCCCGGCCCGGATGCCTCGTGGCGCATCTGCTCTGATGTGCGATTCACAAGCGTCCTCGGCACGTAATCCGGTGACGTGCGCCGGAAGCTGTGACGCCTGTAGGGGCAAGGACGATCAGTTGGGCGTCAGGGGAGGCCGGCCTAAAATCGGGAGCGTCCGGCAACCAATACTGCCTTAGAAAGGAAGCCTATGAAAGCTGCCAAACTGCTTCTCGGTGTCGTGGGCGGCATCATCGTGCTGCTCGTTCTCGTCGTCGTGATCGTGTTCATCTCGATCGATAAGATCGCGAAGACCGGTGTCGAGAAGGGCACAACGTACGCACTCGCGGTTCCTACCTCTCTCGGCTCTGCCGATGTCGGGGTGCTCAGCGGCAAGTTTGCAATGTCCGGGCTAGAGATCTCAAACCCGGAGGGCTTCGACTCACCCTACTTCCTCAGGCTTGAGGCGGCGGGTGTGGAGGTCTCTCTCGACTCACTCATGTCAGATGTTGTGACACTGCCTAATCTCTCGCTCACAGATCTCAACGTTCACATCGATGGCGTCACCGGCAAGAGCAATGTCAAGACAATCCTCGACAATCTCAAGCGTTTCGAGTCGGACGAGCCCAAGCCCGATACCGATGAGTCAGCTCCGGCGAAGAAGTTCGTCGTCAACGAGATCGACATCCAGAACGTTGTGGTCCACGTGCACCTGCTGCCTTTGGGCGGTGAAATATCTACACAGAAACTGATCGTGCCCGAGATCAAGCTGACAGATGTCGGCTCAGCGGGCGAGCCCATCACGCTCGCGGAACTCTCGAACATCATCACGCAGGCGATCCTGAAATCTGCTGAGGAATTCGGGGGCGGCATCATCCCAGACGAGATCATGGGCGAGCTCACAAGCGGGCTGGGTGACCTCAACGATTTCGCAGAAAGCGGTGTCGAGATGGTCACGTCCAGTGTCGATGAGATCATTGCCGACACAACAGAGAAGCTGGGTGAGGAAATCGACAAGCAGGTCGAAGATCTCAAAGATCAGGCCGGCGACGCGATCAGTGAAGGCCTTGACAGCCTTCTCGGCGGCGGGGATGACGAGAAGAAGGAAGACAGCAGCGATGGCGATGGCGGCGGGGAGTGATCTCGAGCCGATGCGCGGTAGACTCGGCGCGTGAGCAACGCCTTCGATATCCGCCCATCGTTCACGCTCGAGCACGCCGCTGAGCCAGAACAACTTGCAATCCACATCATGGGTATCGCAAGCGCCGACGCGAGCGGTGTGTTCGCGCAGCGAGCAGGCCGGCACGTCACGATCTCGCCTGTCACCGCTGATCGGCACCTCTGGTCCCCATGGCTCCACCTGGAAGTCGAGGAGAGAGACTCGGGCTCACTGGTCCGCGCCAAGTACAGTCCGCACCCGAATCTCTGGACGAGCTTCGCGTTCGGCTACCTGACTCTCGGTGCGCTCGTGTTCTTCGCCGGCTTCTTTGCACTCGCGCAGACACTGATTGGTCAGGGCACGTGGGCGTGGTGGATCACGATCGCTTCTCTGGCAGGGATGCTCGTGATGTGGATCACCGCCAAGGTTGGTCAGCAGCTTGCGCATGATCAGATGATCGAACTCAGGCAGAAACTCGATTCCATACTCGCGTTACCGCTTACTCCCGAGGGGGGAGTCAGGTCTGATTCTTGATAGGCATGTGAAAAATTGCACCGCTCGATACCCCGCTTTGGAGCGTTCGGCGGGGGATGGTGTGCAGGTTCTGATCAAAACTCGATCAATATGATGGTCCGGCGGGGGCTTTGGCCCTTGACACGCCCACTGGGATGTATACTTAGGCGTGCCCGGCTCATGAGCCGCCCGTGGTGGGTGGGTGTCCGGGCCAGCCGGTGAGTCGTCGTGCCCGAGACTTCTCATCTTGCAGAATCACATAGTTCGCGGGCAGATGGATTTGATATGTCGAAGCTTTACGTCGGGAACCTTTCTTACCAGACATCGGAGAGCGAATTGCGCGAGCTGTTCGCACAGCACGGAGAGGTTGTCTCGGCCACTCTCGTCATGGACCGCGAAACCGGACGCCCCCGCGGCTTCGGGTTCGTCGAGTTCTCTGACTCGTCCAGCGCCAAGGCGGCGATCGAAGCACTCAACGGTGCCAGCGTCGGCGGTCGTGACCTGACCGTCAACGAAGCACGCCCCCGCGAGCCCCGCGGCGGCGGCGGTGGTGGTTTCGGTGGCGGCGGCGGCGGCCGTGGCGGCAACCGCGGCGGCGGCTGGTAATCCAGTCCGTTCCGCTCCACCAGAGCACTGAGTAATCAGCAGGCCGGTCCCATCAGGGGCCGGCCTGTTTCGTTTTGCAGTAACAAGGCTGACTCATCCACCCGCGGCTTTCGCCTTGTACCCCATCGCGTTGAGCCGATCGACGACGCTGTCCCGGTGGTCGCCCTGCAGGATCAGCTCGCCGTCGGTGATCCCGCCGCCTGTGCCGAGCGAGGTGCGGAGCTGCTTGAGGAGGGCTTTCAGATCGGTCGCCTCCGGGTCAAGCTCGGCGACCACCGTCGTCCATTTGCCACGACGCTTTTCGCGCCGCACTCTCGGTGATTGGTCGCTGGGCTGGCAGACATCGCCTTTCATATTGCGAGGGCACGCGCAGTCGGCGAGAGCTTTGTTGCAGCGCTCGCAGGTGACGGGTCGTTCGAGTGATGTGCCGTCGAAGAGTCCGGGCATGGGGTGAGTGTAGAGCACAGGCGGGCAGCGCCGTGTGTAGACAGGTTATCTCCTGCGTCGAAATGCGATCGGGAGAATGATGGCCCCGGACGCTACAGCCGGTGCGGGGATAATGAGCACATCCGTAGATCCCCGAGTCACCCCGGGTAACTGCTCGAACGTGTCGAGCAGCTCGCCTGAATCGACATCGAAGCGGAGCACCGTTCCACCGCCCGCGTTTGCGACAACGAGTGTGCCGTCGGGTGCCCACGCGAGCCCCTCCGGGAAGGTGAGCTGTCGTTGTCCGAACGTCTGCACGCGATCGAAGGTCTCGGTGTCGTAGACAGTGATCAGTCCGGAGGCGTTGTTGGAGACATAGAGCAGAGAGCCGTCGTCAGACATAATCATATCGAGCGGTCTTGCGATTCCGTCAGCGGGGGAGCTCAGCACGACCTCGTCGAAGTGTCCATCGAGGTCGTACCTGAGCACTCTGTTCTGGCCGTAGTCGGAGACGAGATATCCGCTAGCGACCCGGAGCACCTCATGGGGGTTTATGAGAGCTCCCCCGCGGAAGAACGAGCCGAGCCGCTCGTTGGTTTTGATGTCGTACTCGTACACGCGCCCACCCGTGAAGTCGGAAACGAGCAGGTTGCCCTCGTGTGTGTAGCTGATCACCGACGGGGCCTGCAGGGGCCCGCCGTCGTCAAGATTGCCAAGGTACTTGCCAGTGGCAGCGTTGAACATCGAGACGTTCGATGCCGTCTGGAATGTGCCGACAAAGAGTGTCGATTTATCGGGAGAGAGCACCATCTGGCTCGCGCTCGTGAGATCCCCGTTGGAAGCGACGAGGTCGCCGAGGTAATCTCCCTCAAGCGAGTATCGCTGGATGGAATCGCTCGCGGCGACGAGGTACGTCTGTTCCTGGGCGGTGGCGCACGAAGCGGCGGCAATCGCGACAATAATGCTCGGGCACATTCTCACGGCTTCTCTCCTGTGTCCTGGCGTTCGTCGGCTTGTCAGTGATATACATTTGAAGATACATCATTATTCGAAAGTTGGTTGCGGACATGGCAAAAAAAACTGGATCCAGAAGGCCCGCCGAGTTCCTCGCCGCAGAACCCGCCCAGTTTGATGCTCTCCGGTCCAGGCTCCGCGGCAGGATCTGCGACGTCGTCTACCACGCAGGGTCTGCAACCGTCAACGAGATCGCAGAGCAACTGAGCAAACCCGTTTCCTCGCTCTATCACCATCTGGACATGCTCGTCGAGGCCGGGCTTCTTCTCGAGGGTGAGCCCGTCAGGACGAACAAGAACTTCGCCCGGACGTACGTGGCGCCCGCTCGCAGGCTCAGGTTCACACGCGACCTCGATGTCGAAGGGGTGCGCGAGGGCATCGCTGATGTTGCCGCGTCGCAGCTCAGGCTGGGAGAGCGTGAGTTCAGAGCCGCGTTGCAGAAGCCCGGGATCACAGCGGGTCGCCCGACAAGCAGGGTCGCGTCGGGTTCGATGGTCGGCTGGCTCGATGACGACCAGATCCGTCAGGTCAACAGCCTGCTGAATCAGCTTGCGAGCATCTTTGATGAGTCCGTCCAAGAAGAGGGCCGCAAGCTCCACGCCGTCACTTATGTTTCCAGGCCCGTGAAGGGGGAATAGGGCATCACTTGACGCGGCTGTATTACGGATAAATAATATCCGTAAAAGGAGACCGCCATGCCAAACCGCTTCGATTACTCAAAGGCTTCCCCGCCCCTGTTCCACAGATTCATGGACTTCAGCAACGCGATCGAGAACGAGAGCTCGATCGAGCAGTCGCTTCGCGACCTCATCTATGTTCGCGTCTCGCAACTCAATTTGTGCGCGTTCTGTGTCGACATGCACGTAAAAGAGGCGAAGCTCCACGGCGAGCGAGAGCTCAGGCTCTACCACCTCCCGATCTGGCGTGAGTCAAACCTCTTTAGCGATCGCGAACGTGCATCGCTCGGCTGGGCCGAGATCCTCACCGAACTTGGCAGCGGTGGGGCGTCGGACGCGGAGTACGAAGCCGTGCGCGAGCACCTGTCGGAGCGTGAAGTATCCGATCTCACGTTCGCGGTGGTGTGCATCAACGGCTGGAACCGAGTCAACGCCGCGGCGCAGGGTGTGCCTGGCTCGATGGATGAGCTGCTCGGGCTCACGGGTGCTGGACTGAACTGATGCAGCTCAAGAACCACGTCGAGTGGGCGCTGCACTGCTGCTCGGTGCTCGCGTCCCTGCCGGACGGCGAACGCATCCCAGCCAAGCTCCTCGCTGAGTTGCACGGCATTCCGCGTGAGTATCTGTCCAAGGCGCTGCAGGCGCTATCAACTGCAGAGATCGTGAGCGGGACACTCGGGCCGAACGGCGGGTATCGCCTCGCCCGTGCGCCAAGCGAGATATCCTTTCTGGATATCGTGGAAGCCGTTGAAGGAAAGGGCTGTACCTTCGTGTGTACGGAGATCCGCGACAACATGCCTTGCGCCGAGAAGCCGCCCTCCAAGGGAAAGAAGCGTCGTCCCTGCGCCGTCGCCCGTGTGATGTACGATGCCGACGAGGCGTGGCGTTCGCATCTGCGGAGCGTGACGCTCGCGGATCTTGCCAAGACGGTCGAGAAAGAGGTACCCCTGCGTGTGCTCAAGGGCAACGCCAAGTGGCTCGCAGCCAATCTCGATCGTTAGGCGAGCGCTGTCTTGGACAGGATTTGATGACCCTGTAACTTGAATACGCATCAACCTCAAAGCCACGGAGCGGTATGCTGAAGGCATGAATTACCTATTCGCCTGTGGTTGCATCTGTCTGCTTCAACTTTCGGGGTGTGCGAGTCAAGCATCGAGTCGTCCCGAGCTCGTCACCGCAGATTCCGGTCTCGCGTACGTGGTGGTCGCGCAAGGCGACGGTGAATCGGCAGAGTGGGGAGACACCGTGGTGATCCACGAATCCACGGCTCATCTTGACGGCACTATGATCTTTTCGACGTTCACTATCAATAGCCCGATCTCGTTCACACTCGGTGCGGATCAGGTGGTTGACGGAATGGAAGAGCTTGTCGTTGGGATGCGGATCGGTGAACGCCGGCAAGCGGTCATGCCACCTTTGATTACAAAGCGCGAGCGATACCCTCAGGGGCGAGACGGCCAGCCGCCGGTATTTGGGCCAGATGACACGCTCCGATTCGAGGTTGAACTGGTTTCTGTTGAGAAGAGCAAGCAGGGCTAGTTCAGGTCAACTCGATTGGGGCAGCCTTGAATGCTGCAGTGAACTGGCAGCGTGCGATGGGTCTATTTGGCCGAAGTAGGGAATTTCTCTTCGAGCTTCTCAAAACGGTAGCGGAAGATCTTCTCGACATCTCGTTGCACGAAGAGCTTGTTCACCATTGGCGCGAGCATCCAGCCTCTAGGCCTGTAGCGAACGACGTCAGTGCAGAGCGTGCGTGTGCCACCGTCGATGCTCTCGAATGTGTGCGTGTGGTGCCAGAGCCGGTACGGTCCGCGCACCTGATTATCTACGAACTTACGAGGCGGATCCCATTCTGGGATCTCTGTACGCCACCGGATCGGGATGCCGCGCACTTTCAATCGGTAGTCGAGGATCAGACCCTTGCGCATCTCGATGGGCTTGGGTGTCAGCACCTCGAAATTCAAGAGCGAGGGGGTGATCTCCTCAAGGTTGTGCGCATCGGCGAAGAAGGGGAACACATCCTCAACCGGGTGGTCAAGTACCTGCGTTGCCTGTAATCGCCAGACGCGCCCAAGCCCAGCCTCAACGGTGCTGGCGATGCTGACGGAATCTTCGGAATCGGGCATGCTGTGCTGTTCGTCGTGGCTGTATACACAGATGCAGAACGAAACCCACCAATCCGGATATCGCACTCTTGTCAAGGTGGGTCGCAGCTTGCTTGTTTGGCATGTTGTGCCCGATTCATGACTCGCTTCTCAGGAGCTGTTCGATTAGAATTATGCTCCAGTTATTCTTTGCAACAATGAGGATTCCACATGCAGCTCACTGCTTCCCGATCAACTTTGATTCGAAACGCAGCAGCCGTCGCGTGCTCCGTCTCAGCGTTATCGGCGGCCGGGCAGATTGTCGTCGTTCCGGGGTGGGGCAGTCCCGTGTTCGAAGAGAACTTCGACGGCTGGACAGTTGATCAAGGTGTATGGGAAGTTGCCAACTGGCCGGGCAACAACAACAACGAGTCTCAGTACTACCACCCGAACCAGGTTTCCGTGCTGGGTGGGGCACTCCATCTGCGAGCAGACAGGGACCCGAACTGGTCGTACGGCAGGGAGTACAACTCCGGTCTCGTGCGCTCGTGGCAGGAATGGAGCTACGGACGGTTCGAGGTACGCGCGAAAGTTCCCTACGGCCAGGGCTTCTGGCCCGCGATCTGGTTGCTGCCCCGCACGGCTGCCTGGCCCGCAGGCGGTGAGATCGACATCATGGAAGCCCGGGGCGATCTCCCGTGGCGCATCAGCAGCGCGGTGCACTGGGGTTGGGACACCAACAACCACCAGTACGTTTCGCAGGCTTACGAGAGTGGCGCCAACTTCACGGACGACTACCACGTCTACGCCGTCGAGTGGGACGTTGGCACGGTTGGTTTCTTCGTAGACGGTGTCGAGCACATGCGCGTCTACGAGCCCGCGGTGGGCATCCCCGGGACATCAAAGAGCGTCGTGCTGAACCTCGCCGTGGGCGGCGACTACTCGGGCTACCCCGATTGGACCACGCCCTTCCCGTCGCAGTTCGATATCGATTACGTGCGTGTCTGGCAGCGTTCCGACCCGACTCCGCCGCCAACCTCGCTCATCAACGACCCGGGGTTCGAGGATGACGATGGCGCGATGCTCCAGTGGTCACGCTTCGGCAACAGCATCGACAACGTCATCTCCGACTGGGGCACGCCCCTCGATGGCGTCCGCTCGCTCAAGATGTACGGCCAGTTCACGAGCGAGGAGAACTACTCCGGCGCGTTCCAGAACATCCCGATCAGCGAAGGCGACCGGTTCACCGCTACCTCGCACGCGCTCATCCGGTCAGAAGATTCCATCGTCGGTACCGGCAATGAAGCGCTTATGAAAGTCGAGTTCTACAGCGAAGCAGGAGCACCGTACGACTCTCCAGATTTCCTGGGTGAGTCGCTGACGGTCATCGCCGACACCTCCTCGCCCGAGGACACGTGGACCTACTCCGAGCTCACCGGGGTCGCACCAGCCGGCACGGTCGAGGCGCGAGTGGTGATCCAGTTCAGGCAGCCCGCCTCGAACCCGACCGGTGCGGTCTTCGTCGACAGCGTCACCTTCGACCTCACGCCGTGCCTCGCCGACGTCAACGCCGACGGCGCTGTCACGCCCACAGATTTCTCGGCGTGGATCAATGCCTACAACAACGACCTCCCGGGCTGCGACCAGAACGAAGACGGCATGTGCTCCGCTTTCGACTTTACAGCGTGGATCAACAACTTCAACCAGGGCTGCGACTAAACCCGAGCTCTGATCTGTAACTTCAGTTTGGCCCAACACAACAACGGGCCCGCATCTAGTGCGGGCCCGCTTTACGTGTGTGGTTGTGCCTCACTTTTTGCTCAGCGTCGGCGGCGCATCGCCCCGAAACCGGCCAGTGCCAGTAGCGGCGCGGAGCCAGGCGCCGGGATCGCCGCGACCGGGATGCGGAAGATCAGGAACTCGTGGTGCCCGTCGTCGCCCTCGAGATCGGCTCGGAACGGGTTGGAGATGGTGGCGGGGTCCTCGTTGTACCACATCCACTGGCCGGTGGAGTCGATGCCGTTGATCGCGCCGAATGGGTGCGTGCCGCCCGCGCCGCCCGTGTTGTCGTCGCCGAAGACGAGGGCGCCGGTGCCGGGCGAGCCGTCGGGCAGGAGCCCGTTCTCGTCGACCCAGCCGACGCTGGTGCCCGCGCCGCCGCCCATCGAGTTTGCCAGCACGATTTGCGAGTTGATCAGGGCGATGTCCGCGGCACTGTTGGTCAGCGTGTCGCCCGCGATGTTGGAGTCGCGGTCGATGCCCGTCGCGAAGACCTCCCAGCCCACGCCCGGGTTGGTGCTGACGGTGGTGGACCCGACGGTGAACGACGCGATCGCGCCCTGGTAGGACGTGTCGTCGGACCACGCGACGAGGTACATGTAGTCGCTGGCGGGGATCGCGTTGAGGTCGTAGAGCTCGGGCCCGACGCCGATGTTGCGGTACCCGTTGCCGGCGTTGGCGGTCCCCGCGGTGTAGAGCGTGGGCAGCCCGTTGGTGATCTCCGCAGCCAGGACGTTGCGGATCCCGCCGTAGTAGCTCGAGGTCGTCATCCCTGTGGCGCTGCCGAACCCGAACCCGTAGGCGTTGTCCACGGTGATGACGCCGTCAACGTCCACCTGCCCGAGGGCGGCAGAAGCCGAGGCGGCGGCGAGTGCGGTCAGTGCGATCTTGGTCTTTCGGTTCACGTCTGTCTCCTTCGTGGTGGCCCCCGGTCATGCGTAGATTCGGGAGGTGGTACGGGAGACATCCGCAGTTTGGGGATGGGGCACGACATGGAAGGTCGCAGATTTAGGAGGAAATTCCAAGTGGAGATAGCCACACGCTAATAACGCCCACAGCCGGATTCGGAAGTGGGGGAGATATGCACGGTGATGGGCTTAGAGCGGAAATGTGGAAGAGATTCAACAGATATAGTGTTCAGTATGAAGATACTCGACTCGGCTCTATTGAGTGTGAGCGTATACTGAGGTATGCAGTTAACCAGTATCCAATTGTCGCAGTTCAAGAAATTTAAGAAATATGCTGTGTCAACAAGGCACATGAATATATTAACCGGCCCAAATAACTGTGGAAAATCTACAATATTGGATGCACTTCGTCTACTTGAAAGCGCACATCGGCACGCCTCTAGGCGAAAACCAGTGCAATTTCATAATAAGGAAGATGATGGTGTTCCGCCGGGCTATGGCTGGCAACTGCCAGGAAGTGCAATCCCAATTTCCATTGAGAACATTCACACAAACTATGGGGACGAACCAGTTCATTGCACTTTTAAGTTCGAAGGCAAGAGGCAATTGGATCTGTGGTTTGGGAAGCAGACACGACCGAGAATGTACATTGTTTCAGAAGGACGATTACCGGTATCTACTACAGCATTCAAAAAACAGTATCCACTAAACTTGTCTGTTGTGCCAACGCTTGGCCCGTTGGAACGAGAAGAAGATATTGTCGATCCGGAATACTTAGAAAGATGGGCGGGGGGTCGGCGTGCGCCGAGGTTGTTTAGAAACTACTGGTACAATTACGGAGATCGGTTTGATACCTTTGCCCAATTAGTACAGTCAACGTGGCCTGGCATAGAAATTTTACCACCTGAGCGTCCTGAACTGTTAAGCAAGAATCTTACGATGTTCTGTAAAGAGCAGGGAGTAGATCGAGAAGTAGCATGGGCTGGATTTGGTTTTCAAGTCTGGCTTCAACTTCTAACTCATGTATTGCGTATACCTGATACAGATATTATCGTGGTTGATGAACCTGAAATTTATCTTCATCCGGATCTACATCAGAAGATTCTGACCCTTCTACGCGATCGTGCCTCTCAGGTTTTTCTCGCAACGCACTCTGTTGAGATAATTGGCGAAGCAGAGCCAAACGAAGTAGTACTAGTTGAGCCACATCGGCAAGCTGCGAGACGGCTCAATGATTATGAAGGGTTACAATCTGCCGTTGAACTGGTAGGTTCGCGTCAAAATATCCAACTCCGAAGGCTAGCTGATGCTCGTCGCGTCTTGTTTGTAGAAGGTAAAGATAAGAAATTATTATCGAGATTTATGTCCAAGCTGTCGCTGCCTGATTTTGGAACATTAGGTGTTGTGGTCATTCCTGTGGGAGGATTTTCAAGTCACTCAAGAGTGTCGAACGCACAGTGGGCATTTGATAAAGTGCTCGGGACCAGTATATCGGTTGGGGTGTTGTTAGATCGGGATTACCGAAGTAGTGAGGAGTGTAAACAAATAACTGAACAGTTAGCTGATACTGTTGATTTTATACATATATTAGAAAAGAAAGAAATCGAGAACTACGTACTAGTTCCAAGAGCAATTCACGCTGCAATTGAAGCTAGGTTAGCTGCAAGGATTGAGCACGGCAGTCTTGGTGCGATGCCAGATATAGACATCGATGAGCTACTAGAGAAGTCCACGACTGATTTATCAGTTCATGTTGAGTCTCAGCGAATTGCGAGGTTGCTTGAAGCAAGGGCAAATAAGCAAGTAGATAGTGCAGTTATTGTGGCGGAAGAAAAGCAGCGATTTGGCGAGTTATGGAGTGCGAATGAGGGCAGGTGTTCAATAGCCGGTGGAAAAGAGATAATATCTTCCCTAAATCGAATGTTGCGTGATGCCTATAGCGTTTCCATAACTGATGTTGGGATAATGCAGTACATGCGACTAGGCGAAGTACCTAAGGAAATGGCAAATCTATGTAAAAGAATAGTTGAGTTTGCTGCTTAGGCGTTACCCCATCCACTTCACTATATCATCCCCAAACTCCGAGCACTTGCGGAGCGTCGCCCCGTCCATCAGACGCTCGAAGTCATAGGTCACCGTCTTCGCTGTGATCGTGCCTTCCAGGCCCTTGACGATCAGGTCCGCGGCTTCCTGCCAGCCCATGTGTTCAAGCATCAAGACGCCCGAGAGTATAACGGATCCCGGGTTGACCTTGTCCTGGCCCGCGTACTTGGGGGCGGTGCCGTGGGTGGCCTCGAAGATGGCGTGCCCGGTGTCGTAGTTGATGTTGGCACCGGGGGCGATGCCGATGCCGCCCACGCAGGCGGCCAGGGCGTCGGAGATGTAGTCGCCGTTGAGGTTCATGGTCGCCACGACCGAGTACTCGGCGGGGCGGGTGAGGATCTGCTGGAGGAATGCGTCGGCGATGACGTCCTTGATGATGATCTGCTCGCCCGTCTTGGGGTGCTTGAAGTGGTGCCATGGCCCGCCGTCGAGTGGTTCAGCGCCGAAGTGCTTGGCGGCGACCTCGTAGCCCCAGTTCATGAACGCACCCTCGGTGAATTTCATGATGTTGCCCTTGTGGACAAGCGTGACCGAGGGCTTGTTGTGGTCGATCGCGTACTGGATCGCGGCCTTGACGATCCGCTCGGTGCCCTCCTGCGACACGGGCTTGATGCCCAGGCCTGCCGTCTCGGGGAAGCGGATCTTCTTGAATCGGTCACCGAAGTTGTCTGCGAGGAGCTTCTTGAACTTGGCGTTGTCGTCGGTGCCGTGCTCGAACTCGATGCCGGCGTAGATGTCCTCGGTGTTCTCACGGAAGATGACCATGTCGGTCAGTTCGGGCTTCTTGACGGGGCTCGGCACGCCTTTGAACCAGCGGACCGGGCGGAGGCATGTGTAGAGGTCGAGGATCTGGCGGAGTGCGACGTTGATGGAGCGGATGCCGCCGCCGGTGGGGGTGGTCAGCGGTCCCTTGATGCCGACGAGGTAGGTCTTGAAGTCCTCGAGCGTCTGTGCAGGGAGCCACTCACCGGTCTGGTCGAAGGCTTTTTGTCCTGCGAGGGTTTCGTGCCAGGTGATCTTGCGCTGGCCGCCGTAGGCCTTCTCGACGGCCGCGTCGAACACCTTGACGGATGCGTTCCAGATGTCCGGTCCGGTGCCGTCGCCCTCGATGAAGGGGACGATCGGGTTGTTGGGGACGTTGAGGCCGTTGGCGGACATGGTGATTGGTTCTGACATCTGTGTCTCCTTGCTGGAGTTGGGTGGTTGAGGAGGAGCCCGTCTCGGGGCGTCACTGAAGGGTAGGAGGTGGCAGACACGCGTTCTGCGCATACAGAAAGCCCACCCCTGATTTCCAGAGGTGGGCCCTTGTGGTATCACGAATAGTGCGTTCTGCCCTGTCGGTTCAGCGGCGGCGACGCGTGGCACCGAGTGCCAGTGCCCCAAGAAGAGAAAGACTCGCAGGCGCAGGGATCGTCACAGGTGAAATGAACCGAAACGACTCGCCCTCGAGGATGATGTTGGAGTCGGTCCGCAGGAAGTTGCCGTTGGTCCAGAGAATGTCTCCGTTGCCGAGTTCGTACACGCCTCGCGGACCGAAGTCTGTCGCGGCGACAATCCCATTGTCCGTTCCGTCCGCGCCGATGGCGAACACACCCGAGGGCAGAGAGAAACCTGCGCCTAGCAGCGAGTCGTCGTCACGCACATACATTTGCTGAAGGAAGTCATAGCTTGTCGCGCCGTCTGATGAAGAGAATACGCCTAAGTAGTTTCCGGATGTGTCGTACCGATCGATGCCGTCGTTGCCAGAATCGATGTTTCCTACAAGGAGATCACCGTTGTACTCGACGATATCGAAGTAGCTCGTGTCAGCCGGGTCGCGTCCGTTGAAGTTGTTGGAGACTGTGAGAGTGTTGATGTCAATAGCGACAATGCCCTCGTTCGTGAAGGCGCTGTCGTTGCCGAGCGCGGCAAAGACGGTGTTGCCCACCAGAGTCATGCCTCTGATGTTGTTGAGCCCGCCCGTTCCATCGTTGGCGGTGGTGATATCCCCAAGGAATCCCCCCGAATCACGATCGAACCGGTAGATCCGGTCACCGACCTGGTCGGAGACCCAAATCTGGTTGCCTACCTCAATGCCCTCGATGGGTGTGGTGCTGGTGACCCCGACAGAAGCCGCGGCTGCACCGATATCCAGGTAGTTGGAGTTGACCACCGAACCGTCGAATGCATCGAGCAAGATGCCGACGTCGTTGTTCGAATCAAATGTCAACAGGAACTGAGACTGCGCGCTGCATGCTACTGCGATAGATGCAACGAATCCGATTGCTTTCAGTTTCATCTGTGTTTCCCCTCGCTAACCGCGTTATACCGCTCGGTTGCATCCGAGCGGCCCACTACACAAGTTAGATTACCGAGCATCGAGGGCGAGCGGAACCCCGGGCGAACGAATTTACACTGATGTCTTTAGCGGAGAATGAACTCCTCAAAAATTTGCATAGGATTGCTTGCAAAGCGAGTTTTTGTTCTTTGAAAGGGGCGGCTATGTCTTCTAAGTGTCAGCAAACTCTGCAAACAGGCGCAAAGATTGCTAGCCAGTATCTAGCTGAGCTATCGGATAGAGCTGTGCAACCGAACGAAGACGGATTGAACGGTCTCGCTGCGCTCGATGTCGATCTACCGGATTTGCCCCAGGATTCGAGCGAGGTGCTCAACGAGTTACATGCCCACGGCTCGCCCGCCACGATCGCTTCCGCGGGGCCTCGCTACTTTGGGTTCGTCATCGGAGGCGTTGTTCCCGCAGCACTCGGCGCAAGCGTGCTCGCAAGCGCCTGGGATCAGAACACGGGCATGCAGGTCTGCACGCCGATCGGCGCCAAACTCGAGGAAATCAGCTCGCGATGGCTGATCGATCTGCTCCGATTCGACCCGGCCTGCGGCGTGGGCTTTGTTACTGGTGCAACAGTCGCCAACTTCACAGCGATCTGTGCTGCGCGTCACAGGCTTCTTGCAAACAAGGATTGGGATGTCGAGCAGGAGGGCCTCTTTGGTGCGCCGCCCATCCGTGTTGTCGTGGGCGAGCAGGTCCACGCGAGCGTCAAGAAGGCTCTCTCACTTTCGGGGTTCGGTCGTGCCCGTGTTGAAACCGTTGCTGTAGACGATCAGGGCCGCATGATCCCGAGCAGGATCCCCGAGCTGGACGACATGACGCTGCTCTGCCTGCAAGCGGGCGAGGTGAACACCGGCGCTTTCGATCCATTTACCGAGATCGTTGGTCACGCAAAGGAAGCTGGTGCCTGGGTTCACGTCGACGGTGCGTTCGGACTGTGGGCCAGGGCATGTTCTGAGTTTGACAACAAGACAGCGGGATTGGAGCTGGCCGACAGCTGGGCGGCTGATGCACACAAGTGGCTCAACGTGCCGTATGACTCTGGCCTGGTCATCTGCAGAGACCGGGAGGCGATCGTCAATGCGATGACGATCAAAGCGCCGTATCTGGATGACAAGTCGCCCTACGAGCCATGCTGGTTCACGCCCGAACTCAGCAGGCGCGCGCGTGGCACAGAGGTCTACGCGGCGATCCGCTCTCTCGGTAGGTCTGGGGTGTCCGACATGATCAGCCGGTGCTGCAGGCACGCGCGTCGGTTTGCGGGTGAACTCGAAGCTTCGGGGTTTGAGATTCTCAATGATGTCGTGCTCAATCAGGTACTTGTCCGCTTCGGCGATGACCAGCAGACAAAGCGTGCGATTGAGCTGATTCAGCAAGACGGCACGTGCTGGGCGGGCGGCACAACCTGGCAGGGCAAGCACGCGATGCGCATCAGCGTTTCATCGTGGGCGACCACCGATGAAGATGTCACCGCGAGCCTCGAAGCCATGATTCGCTGCGGCAAGCAGGCATACGCCTGCTAGCTGAGATCCGCATCCGAATTTATGAATGGAACGGATGCGAGCGGGCTATTCGCGGATGACACCTCGCTGAGCCTGTGATAGGCTCGTACTCCACGCCCGCCCCTCGGCGGGATCAGGAGACTCCCCTATGAGATACGTTCGGCACGCGTTCACCGCTCTCGCCTTGCTCGGGCTGGGCACTCTTCCAGCACTCGCCCAGGACGACAAATCGGATCAAGCCGGCAACGCAGATGCGCCACACTTTGTCGCATATCCAGGTGAGCCCTCGGTGACGCACCACACCACCGTGATCAACGGCGAAACCATTCACTACGAAGCTACCGCGGGCACGATCACGCTCGTCAATGACGAGGCGGGTGATGCAGAACCACGTGCACAGATGTTCTACATC
>WUAK01000021.1 GCA_009827205.1 Phycisphaeraceae bacterium
TACGCGGTCAACCCGATGGTGACTGTTTGCGAAGGTGCGCGGAGTTGTCTGCTCGGGACTGAGATACAGATTACGCTCGGGATGGGGCTGGTCTCGTGCGCGTCTGCGGTGACCATGTTCATCGTCGGCTTGGTGACGTTTATGAAGCTCGAGCAGACAGTGACGGATGTGATCTAGGAGAGTGTGCGGGTTGTCTGAGGTGATGATCAGTGTGGAGGGGCTCGGCAAGCGGTACCTGCTGCACAGACACCGCGCGCACGACCGACTGCTTTCGGCTTCCATGATTCGGATGGCGAGCAGGGCGATCAGACCCACGGTTGACCCGGAAGCAGACGCCGAGGTTCATTGGGCGTTGAAGGATGTTTCCTTCGAGGTGAATCAGGGCGAGGCGATGGGGATCATCGGTCGCAACGGTGCCGGCAAGAGCACCCTGTTGAAGATCATCTCGAGGCTGACGAGGCCCACAGAGGGCCGGGTGATCACGCGTGGGCGTATCGGTTCGATGCTTGAAGTTGGCGTCGGTTTCAATCCAGAACTGACGGGTCGAGAGAACGTTATGCTCAGCGGTGTGATCCTGGGCATCCAGCGCTCGGAGATCAGAAAGAAGTTTGACGACATCGTCGAATTTTCTGGGATCAGGCCGTTTATCGATGTGCCGGTAAAGAGGTATTCCAGCGGCATGCGGATCAGGCTCGCATTCGCGGTGATGGTGATGCTCGAGCCGGAGATTCTGCTCATCGATGAGGTTCTCAGTGTTGGCGATGCGGAGTTCAAGCGTCGCTCCTCTGACAGGATGCAGGAACTGATCCGCAGTGGGCGGACCGTTCTGTTTGTGAGCCACAGCAGGCAGACAGTTGAACAGTTGTGCGATCGCGCGATGGAACTTGATCGGGGGCATCTTGTCAGCATTGGCGCAACGTCACGGGTGGTTGATCACTACGCCGCGATGAGTCTTGATCCAAACGCCCAACACAACGCGTACGCGTCTTTCGAGCCCGAGACAGATAAATCGATGTCAATCCGCGAGGTCGCGGTGCTGACATCCAGCGGCAACTGCTCGGGTGAGATTGAGTTGGCGGACCCGCTCCGTATTCGGATCGGCTACGACATCAACGAAGATATCGAGAACGTCCATGTGTTCTGCAGGCTCGAGACGGCCGAAGGCGTGACAGTACTTGGTTCTGGTGATGCGGACTACGACCCCGCGAATCTTGGACTGCGAAGGCGAGGGAGCTACAACGCAGAATTCCAGATTGAAGGCGGGCTGCTTGAGGCCGGCAGTTACAGGCTGAGCCTTAGTCTCGGGGTGCCGTATGAATCGACGATCGACAGGAGGCCTGGTGTGGTGCAGTTCTCCGTCGTGGATCGAAGCAGCAGGCGCAGCGCTTGGTATCCTCAGACGAGGCCCGGGCTGCTTGGGCGTGAGTATCCATGGTTCTACGAGGGGAAATCGCCTTTTGCGTGAGCCAGAGGACTTTCGTTGATAGGATGGTGCGGTCGGCGGCTTTGGCGGAGACCAAGGAGGTTCGAGCTTGGATTTCGGTGAACTCTTTACAGATCCCTCCAAAAGGAAGAGGATTCTCTTCGCATTTCTCGCAGTACTGCTTCTTGCGGTTGTCTGCGCTGCAGTCGGTGTTGTGAGCGAGATCCCGGCCCTGACCATCTTCTCGATTGTGCTCGTCACAGGTGTATTAGGCGTGGTCGGCAAATTTCTGGTCACGTTCGCTGTTCACCTTGTGGGGACCTCGAATCGTCTTGTCAAGCTGAACGACCGGTACGACGACACCGAAAGATGGCTCGAGCAATTTGATCGCGGCACCCGCTCGACGTTCACGTCGCTCGGTAAGGCACAGGCCGACTTGCGTAGTACGCTTGAAGAGGTGACGACGAGTATCGGGGAGATCAAAGAAGAACTCGGTACTGAGATTCAAACGGTGGCGAAGGAATCTGCGACACGCGAATCTCTAGACGCGTTTGTGAAGTCTTCAGAAACCAATCTTGGAGATCTAGAGAAGACGTTCGGTATCGTGAAGGAAAGCAACGGCAAGCTCTCAAAGAGGATTGATGAGATCGGTGGGAGGGCCAAGGACGTCGAGCGTTCGATCGAACAGATCCGTGAAGAAAGCGAACGGATCCAGGCAGGTATCGATGCGGCCAAGGAAGAATACGAAACGAGACTTGGCCAGGCAAAGAACGCTCTTGGCAAAGACATCAAAGAGCAAGACCGGCTCCGCCGGCTTGCGGTCCATACAACCAAAGTTGAACTTGAAACAAAGATAGATGCGATTGGTGCAGATTCGAAAGCAGAGACTGCCAAGCTTTCTAAGAAAATGGATAGCGCGTCTTCGCTTGCCTCACGCTTGCGCGGCGATGGATATGTGCAGTTCAACAGGTTGCTCGGCGGAAAGTTCGCAAATGATGTAACAGGAGAAGTCGGTAAGCAGCTCGGTCTTAGTATCGAACACAGTGAACTTCGCTATCTTGAAAGAAAGGTGCAACAGATCGAGGCGATCTGCGAGGGCAGGCTCGCGACGACTGCAGAAGACGCCGTTGCGAGGGTGTTTGCCGCGAGGTCGTGCGGGGGCGATTCGTTGCAGATCCTTGAGATCGGCGTCCTGTTTGGGCTTGGCTCTGGTTTCATGCACACGGCTCTCGCTCCCTTCTTCGATAGCGTGAAGCTACATCTGCTCGATCCGTTTGACGGGTACTACGGTTCCGATCATCTCGATCCGCTGACTGGCCAGAAGGTCACCCGAGCCGCTGTCGAGCGAAATTTGAGGCGTCTCGCGATTGAAAAAGATGAGTATGAGATCATCGAAGGATTCTCAACCGATGATGGTGTGCAGAGGAGAGCGAAGGAATCTGCCCCGTACGATGTTGTCGTAATTGATGGCGACCATTCGTATGACGGGGTGCGCGAAGACTTTGAGCGTTATGCTGAATACGTCAAGCCTAGCGGTGTGCTCATTGTGGACGATTACGGGTCCGATGACTGGCCAGAGGTAACGAAATTTGTTGATGAGACGATCGTCAACGATGGCAGGTTCGAACAGGTAGCGGTGCTCTCGCGAACGGCGATATTCCGCAGGAATTCCGTTGGTGCCGGCAAAGCAGCCTCGACGGCAAGGGGCAAATCGTCTCCTGAATCAAAGTCTGTCAAGTCCAAAGCTGCGGCAAAGAAAGCTTCCAAGAAGGCGAAGTCAACCAAGACGCCATCTGCTAAGAAGAAGGCCGCCAAAAAAGCGACTTCAAACACTTCGAGCAAGAAGGCAACCCCATCTCGAAAGAAAGCGTCATCTCAGAAGGTGAAACCGCTTGCGGAGGAGATTGCTGGGTTAGGTGAAGACGCAGAAGTGGCCGCGGAACGCGGTGGATGACTGCGATCAAAACGAGTGTGGGGCGTGCCTCCTCCGCGAGCATCGGCCAGAACGAATGCGGGTCTCTGCAACGGTTCCGCTATCGGCACCTCATCAGGAGATGGGCTCGCAGCGTGCTCGGTGTTCAAGATGCGAACGGCTCGGCTTGGAGTAGATCGTTTCTCGGCAATCTGAACCGAGCGAGGCTTGAAGCATTACGCGGCAAGCACTGGGGGAAGCGTTGCTTTGTTCTTGGCAACGGTCCGAGTCTGTTGAATTCCGATCTCACACTCCTCCGCGACGAGTATGTCATCGGCACAAACAGGATCTACCTGCACGAGGAGAGCATGAACTGGCGCAGGTGGTATTACTGTGCCGTGAACCCGCACGTCATCGAGCAATTTGCTGATGAGATTCACGGACTCGATGCGGTGAAGTTTCTTCCTTGGGAGCACAAGGCGGCATTGGATTCTGTTTCAGATGCAGTCTGGCTTCGGACAAGTAATGAGCCACGTTTTTCTTTCGATCTCACACGAGGGATGTGGCAAGGGGCCACAGTAACATACGTTGCGTTGCAGGTTGCCTTTCATTTGGGATTCACGGAGGTGGTGCTTCTTGGGGTGGATCACCACTACGGCAGGGCCGGACAGCCCAACAAACTTGTTACATCCGGCGGCAATGATCCCGATCACTTCGCGCCGGGCTACTTTGGGGAAGGGTGCCGGTGGCAACTGCCGGATCTTGTTCAGTCAGAGCTAGCTTACAGGATGGCGCGTCTTGCTTACGAGCAAGAGGGCAGGCGTGTCAGAGACGCAACGGTTGGCGGCAGGCTCGATGTCTTTCCGAAGGTAAAGTTCGAGGAACTGTTTTAGAGGGTATTTGATGGGTTTGCTTTCGAAGATCTTTGGATCCGGTGCATCAGAGTCTGGCAGCCGCGCTGTACGAACAGTCTCGGCGATCACTCCTAGCTTTAACCAAGCAGAATTCCTCGGCGTGTGTCTCTCGTCAGTCTCTAGTCAGACTCTGAAGCCAATCGAGCATCTCGTCTTTGACCCGGGCTCCACTGATGGCAGCAGGGAGATCGCCGAGAAGAGCGAAGGCGTGACGCTATACGCCGAGCCAGACGAGGGGCAGGCTGATGCCATCGGTCGCGGTATGACGCTAGCCAAGGGTGATGTGATTGCGTGGCTGAACTCTGACGACGAGTATGCTGATGAGGGAGTGTTCCAGGCAGTAGTTGAGAGATTCAATGAACCCGATCAGCCGGACATCGTGTATGGGTTGGGTATCTATATCGATGCTGAAGGCAATAAAACCAGAGATGCGTATGTGAATACCGACGCCGACTCTCTGTCGCATCGGCTTTCTCATGAAGTTGGTATTCTTCAGCCTGCGCTGTTCCTTCACAAGAGTGTGGTTGAACGGATTGGGATTCCTGACAAGTCGTTGTACTTCGCGATGGACTACGAGTTCTGGATGCGAGCGCAGAAAGCCGGGTTAAAGTTTGCGCACCTCGATCGGATCGTCGCACGTGCGAGGTACTACGAAGAAAATAAGACGCTCGGCAAGCGGGGCGAGAGCTTCGCAGAAATATGCAAGGTTGCCAGTGAGAACTACGGCTTTCTCGATGAGCGATGGGCAACGCGTTGGGCGGAGTTTAATGTTGATGGATTCGATGGCATCCTAAAGAACGCGGCAAACACTGCTGTTTCGAGTGAGGAAGCAATCGCGGGTGAGACGAAGCGAATTCTCGCCGCGTTCAACCTGCGGCACGATTCTCTCGAACGGCTCAAGAATCCCGATATCCAGCCGATACGGCGAACGGTAACACGTATGAAAGAGTTGGGGCTTGCGCTCGAGCCGGTGTGCAAGCGGGTCGATGCCGAGACACCTTCCGGCAACGGGTATCAGTGCTATACGGTTGCGGATCAGCGCTGGGGTTTCTCCTCGCACTGGCTCCACGCCCAGATGCAACGGACCGAGGCAGCGATAGCGAGGCTACGTCAGGAACGGCGAGGCGATACGTGCATCATCGTTGGCAATGGTCCCAGCCTGAACGATACAGACCTGTCACTGCTTGATGGAACCGACGTGTTCGTTTCTAACTTCGCGCCGCTTAGCAAGGATCTATTCTCAAGAGCGACGTACCTCTCGGTTGTGAACAACCTCGTTGCTGAGCAGGGGGCTGTTGATTTCAACCTTCTGAATGGTGTGACTAAGTTCTTCCCTTACTGGCTTGGCTACTGCATCGTGCCCGATGAAAGAACCTACCTGTTCAAATCGATTGGCAAGCCAGAGTTCAGCACCGACCTGATGGCCAATGTGTCATGGCGGCATACGGTCAGTTTCTTCCACCTCCAGCTTGCCTACGGGCTCGGGTACAAGCGAGTAGCGCTCGTTGGATTTGATCACAGCTACAGGCAGCAGGCTGGTATCGCCGAGGGCGAGGTGATCGAGCAGGAAGAAGAAGACGAGAACCACTTCGACCCGCGGTATTTCAAGGGCAAGAAGTGGCACGCTGCTGATGTAGACAACATGGAAGCGATGTACAGGCTTGCGAAGGCCGCGTTCGAGTCCGACGGCCGCGAGATCGTCAACGCGACCGTCGGCGGTCATCTTGAGCTATTCGATCGTGCTGAGCTTGGTGAGTATCTCTCGAGAGCCGGTACGGCTGTCTAGGTGACTAGCTTCGGTTACCCGCTACTTCGGCTAACAGCTGCTGAAAGCGGCTGCTGACGACACTCGAGTCGTGGTTGGCACGGGCGGTTTCTTTGCCGCGAGCACCTAGTGCGATTGCGGCGTCGGGGTTTCGGATCAAGTGTTCAATCTCGGCTTCGATCTCAGAACCATCGGGTGAATGTCTGTCCACGACAACGGCCCACCGGGCATCACGCGCGTAGCGGACGTTCGGGTTTGATGGTGGGCCGTAGACAAGAATCGGAGTGCCGGAAGCCATGTACTCCGGGCCCTTGGTCTGCAATGAATATCCGACGTACCTCATGGAGCGTGCGTCGAAGTTCATGGGTAACACAAGCAGGTCTGCGCTGCTGAGCGCGCCGGGCAGTTCGTCTTGTGAAAGGAATGCGCCTCTTACAGTATTCGTATCGTCGGCGAGTTGCTCATCAACGGTGCTGTTCCACATCGGGCCGCAGTGGATCTCGAGTCGAACCTGTCGCCCCTTTGCATTGAGCGATTTGACTGCCTTGGCGATCTCCTGAAGTGACAGCAGTTCCTTGTCGGGCACAACGGCGCCGATGTAGCGGATGACGAATGGGCGTTCGATCCCGGCTTGGCCGCTGGGCTTTGGCTTTGAGAGACTCTCCCACCTCGGTGTATCGACCGAGTTGTGGAATGGGACGAATCTATGGCCGTAGCGCTCGTAAAAACCTGCAGCCATCTCTGGGCTGATCGCGATATTGGCACCGGCACCACCGAAGAGCTTGCGTAGCGATCGGTTCATCCTCGCGGATTTGATCCTGCCGCGGATGCCAGGGGGAACCCCGTCGGCGCCGCCGGACTTTGCGTCGTCGGTATATCGCGCGGGCCAGTCGTCCATGATGTGTGTGACATACGGGATGTTGAGCAGCTTGCATAGGTCATGGCAGAGCCACCAGTAGCTGCTGGGTTTATCCATGGGTCTCACGTACGCAACGTCAGGTTTGAAGTTGCGCGCAAACGCGATGCATTCCTGAAATTGTTGCTCGAGATTCAGCAGGCGGTGTGCCTTATATCTGCGGAGCGATTTGCCGAGAGCGTCATTGCGAAAGAGTGGCTGGCCTTCCATCAAAGCAAGGCCTCGGTGAATTGCGGGGATGTGGTAGTACGTTCGGCAGACAGATTTGTCTTTGTTGTTGACGCCGTGTGAGTAGATCTGTGCGATGTTATTGATAGGCCATCCTCGGAAGAGATTTGTCATGGTGACACCGCCGCCCGCTTCGAGGTTGAAGCTGACGGTCGAAATGACCAGAACGCGAGGGTAGCGATCCATGCGGTTCTCGTAGAGTGGTTCTGATTACGCCCAGGGGCGCATAATTTTCTGGAAGAGCTCGTCTGTCTCTCCCGGGAGGACGGCAACGAAGTTTCCCCAGCCGTTCGGGTCGGCGAGTTCGCAGGGATAGGGCTTGATGGAACGCCATCGATGCGTGATCCCGTAACGGACGATTGGATACCACTCTGACATGTATACGTTGTAGCCCAGATCCTGAAGGTACTTTCCAAGGTCGTGCGTGGAGTAACCGATGTTGTTTGTCTTGCCGTCTTCGAACTCACACATGACCGCGCGGGGTTTTACTGATTCGAATGGGAAGCCCTCAAGCACGCGGAGATCGAAGCCCTCGGCATCGATCTTTAGGTAGTCGATATGGTCCTCCCCGAGTTCCACGAGCACATCTCGGAGCGTGCGGATCTGGACCTTCGGGCCCTCGGTGTGCGTCTCCCGGAACGGGACCAGCGAAGCAATGCCCGTCGATTCCTGACTCGTGAAGAAGGGGACACCCTCTTGTGGTTTGTCCCCGACGGCACAGGTCAAGAGCGTAAAGTTTGGGTCCTGTGCTATCTCTTTGAGTGCGTTGTGCTTCTTGGGGTCTGGCTCGAAACCAATGACCTTCCAGCCCATCGCGAGAAATGGCTTTGTGGTGCTCCCGAAGTGGGCTCCGACATCGATCATGACACCCGGTTTGCCGTCAGCTCTGAACAGCTCTTCAGCGAGAGCGCTCTCATCGATGTTCTTGGAGGGATCGGGCTTTATTTCGGGTGCGTCCGGGGCTGCCTGCGTGGCCGTGGCCGTGGCCACCGCAGATTCCGAGCCCTCGCGTGTTTGGTCGCGTTCACCCATCAGGCGGGCCAGCATCTGTCGAAGTCCCATCGTGTCTCCCGGTTCGAGGTCCTGCCGCACAGAGGATACGGGCGTTCGATCACGCGGAGCAAGCGGAGCCGGTGCTATGGTGTGGTCTATGGGATCCCCGCCTGCCGAACAGCCGCTGCTGAGCGTGGTGACGCCTGTCTTGAACGGAGCCCGCCACATCGGGAAAGCGCTCGCATCGGTTCGGGCGATTGCTCTAGCTGGTGTCTCAGTCGAGCACATCATCATGGATGGGGGCTCGAGTGACGCGACGCTCGATCTTGTGAGTTCGTGTCGACACCTGCCAGGCTCGCCGATCACGCACGTCATCAGCGAGCCGGATAGTGGGCAGGCGGACGCCATAAATAGAGGCTTCTCAATCGCATCCGGGAAGAACCTTGGGTGGCTCAACGCCGACGATATGTACGTACCGTCATCGTTCACCTCATTCGCCGAGAAGCTTGCCCTAAGCCGCGCAGATGTTGTGCTCGGGCGATGCACATTTGTCGATGACTCTGGACGCTCGGTCTTTTCTCCAGTCCCACCTGATCCTGTAACGCCGGGTTCGCTACTGAGGTTGCTGTCTGGTTGGTACGCGGGTCGCTCTATCGTCCAGCCCGAGGCATTCGTAACAGCTGGTGCATTCAGGCGTCACGGCGAGCTGAGGTGCGATCTCCACTACACGATGGACCATGAGTACTGGCTCAGGCTTGCTGTAAATGGGGCATCGTTCGAGCAGCACGATCTGGTTGTCGCCAATCAGCTTGTGCACCAGGGCCAGAAAACAGCGGACAACGCCAAGGTTGTTCGTGAACAGTTGGCTTATGCGAGCGAGTATGCCGAGACCTGCAAAGAGACGCTTGGGGGTGACATGAGCGAGGTTGAGCAGGAGTTGCTCCTGCTTGACGAGAAGTTACGTGTTGTCGATCGGCTTTGTAAAGTGCTTGACAATGAGCGTGCAGTGGGAGCGTCATCGGTGCGTCAGCTAGAAGCCGATGATCTTACGCTTACTTATCTATCCAGAGTTGCTCGGAGGCCCGAGAGCGTATTGTGCTCGGGTCTGACGCCGCGAGAGGTTTCAGAAGTCGTCGGCAGGCTGCGTTTATCGCGTGCTCCAGTCGTAGCACGTGATGTACCGGGTGTGATCGAGAAATTCGACGCAGTCGTCGCAGCGCCGAGTTCAGAGTTCAGTGAGAGTTGGTTCGAACGGCTCATTCGTACAACGAAGCAACATGGGCAAGTCTGCGTGTATGGGATGCCCGATGAAACGCGCATCAACACCATTAAGTCTGACATCAAACAAGAGCTATCGAATAGGCTGACTTGGAATCAGGCGAATCTCATCGCGCCTGAATCAGACGGGGATTGGATTGCAAGACTCCAAGGCCCAGGATTGGTCGGTGCTGGCAATGCAGTGAGTGCCAAGGCCGAAATGCAGCGAACGTTCCGTTACGGCACCTCGGCTCAGCACCAGTTATTGGAACTGGCTCGCGAGCTCGGTCTCGATCATGATCCGAGGGTCTGGTTCTCTGGGGTATTCACGCGAAGGTAGTGTTCTAGGACGTCTTCTGTGGCGCTCTGTACCGGTTGTGTGGGGGCTACCCCATCACCTCGGGCAATTCCGGTGTGAAGCTCAGCGGGTTTGCTTGCACAAGGATATTGGAACTGACGACACATAGGTCTGCACAGCATCTAGGCGCGCGGTATGCGCGCTCTGCGAATGGAGCAGCCCATGTTCGGCAAGAAGAAGCGCAAGAACCAGAACCCCAAGAACGGCCCCGAGAACAAGAAGAAGGGCGCTGATTTCGGGATCGAGCCGCTTGAGAAGCGGGTGTTGCTCTCAGCGAGCTGGGTGGATGCAGACACGGGCGAATCGCAGGATGGGCCGACCAACGGCGACGACATCTTCACTGGCGCCGACTTGCTGAGTGGTGATGCAGGGACTGATATCTTCGCCGATGGTGGGGCAGCCAACGAAGGTGATAATGATTCAGGCGATTCCTCAGGAGATTCGTCGGGTGATGAGTCCTCGGATTCCTCTAGGGACCAGTCTAGAGATAAGTCCGGTGATAAATCGGTTGATAAGTACGTCAACGACGTTGACGGGAAAGATGGCAACGACGTTCTCTACGGCGGAGATGGTGCAGACAAGCTCAAAGGAGGAAGCGGGCTTGACTACCTGGTAGGAGATGCCGGTGATGACAAGCTAGAGGGCGGTAAGGATAACGACATTCTCTACGGCGGCGAGGGCTCCGACGAGCTTAAAGGTGGCAGCGGACTTGATTACCTACTGGGTGATGCAGGTGATGATGAGCTCAAGGGAGAGAAGGGCGACGACAATCTCAAGGGCGGCGATGGTAATGACGAACTCGATGGTGGCAGCGGGCTTGACTACCTGGCCGGCGAGGCGGGCGATGACGATATCGACGCAGGTAAGGGTGACGATGTCATCGTTTACACAGTCGGGGATGGTTCTGACGTTGTAGATGGTGACAAGGGCGACGATACGCTTATCATCCGAGGCGTTTCTGGGACTGATGCTCATGTACTCATCGAGGATGGGGACACTTACTCGTCCCGTACCGGTGAGGATGTAAAGGATGACCGGGTTGTCGTTTCGATCAATGGCGAGAAGGCGATCGAGGCCAAGAAGATTGAAGAACTCAAGTTCTTCAAGGCAAACCCGGGAGACTCAATCGAGATCTCGG
The DNA here is from genome assembly GCA_009827205.1 of Phycisphaeraceae bacterium. Taxonomy (GTDB): domain Bacteria; phylum Planctomycetota; class Phycisphaerae; order Phycisphaerales; family UBA1924. The sequence goes on from WUAK01000021.1 coordinate 10,905, forward strand.
GTTCTCTGAGCGATACTTCTCTGGATGCAGATGCTATTGACACAGTAGACGCGTTCTCCGCAGCTGCTATTCAGGCCCAGAACCCGACGCATCACTGGCTCGCTACTGAAGGCGGTTTCCACGATTCTGTTGGCAGCGCCCATGGTGAGTATCACGGCAGCAGCACCGACAACGGTGCGGGCGGCGTCGTTTTCGACGGGAACGACCATGTTGTCATTGAGCATGCCAACGACATGCTTGTGGATCAGGGCACGGTCCACCTGAGCTTCAACGCAGATTCCGTGTCCGGAACACAAGGACTCTTCTCGAAGGACTCGACTCACTATGACGACGGTGGGCACATCACGGTCTGGGTCAAGAACGGTGAGGTAGAGGTTCGGATGCAGAGCACAGACCAGAGCTACACGCTCAGGTCTGATGTCGATCTTGTCGCGGGTCAGGAGTACGACGTCGACATCTCGTTCGGTGATGACGGGCTCAAGCTCTTCGTGAACGGCGAGTTGGCCGACTCGGACAGCTACACAGGCGGGCTGGGCACGAGCTCGGGCGGATCTGGCAATGCCGAGCCGATCGTTCTGGGTGCCAACGCGTGGCAGAGTGGTGACGAGGCCGCAAACAACCTCAAGGACTATTTCTCGGGCACGATCAGTGATGTGGCGATTTTCGGCGAGCAGCTCGATGCAGATGAGATCTCTGCAATCCACGAGGTCAGCGTCGAAGACGGTTCCTCGGCCGGAGAGGTCCTTGTCTCTGAGACATTCGATGACGGCGTAGACGGCTGGGGAGACGATGCTTCTAGCGATTCGGACCGGATGTACATCGGTAAGGACGGTGTCGCTGAGAAGGTCTTCGATTTTGGCGATGAGCACGCGAATCAGACGGTTACCGTTGCTTTCGATATCACTACGGACGGGAGCTGGGATTCATCTGGCAGGTACGCCGACGATTTTAATGTCACGATCAACGGCGAATCTGTAGCGAGCGATACATACTCGGGGTCAGGCCAGAGCCAGAGCTATGAGTTCGAGGTTCAAACCGATTCCGAGGGCAAGGTGTCTGTTGAGATCAACCCGGACACGACCGGGTCTGATGAGGGCGTCTTTGTCGACAACTTCAGTATCACCTCAGGTGATGACTGGTCAGCTGATGATGGTGGAGTAACAAATGAAGCCCCGGATAGCCTGGAGCTCACAGGCGGCTCCGTAGCCGAGGATGCAGAGCCAGGCGCAGTTGTAGGAACGGCATCCGCAGGCGATTCGTATACCGGGGGCGCGCTTTCATACAGCCTGACAGATGATGCGGCTGGGCGTTTCGAGATCGATCAAAGCACAGGAGAGATCACCGTTGCTGACGGTGCATCTTTCGACCATGAAACCGCCGATGTACACAACATCACTGTCGCCGTTTCGGGTGGCAGCGGTCCGTCGCTTGTTGCAAATGAAGATTTTCAATCTGGAGTTGAAGGCTGGGCTGACTCGAGCGGCGATACCTATGACACAACTACCGACCTCGTAGGGGGCGATACAGTTCTCCGCATTGGAGGAACTGGCGGTGAGCAGGGGGTCTCCAAGGCCTTCAGCACCGACTCTGATAAGGATTACACGATTGTCGAGGTCGATCTCGTCAAGCTCGATTCCTGGGATGAAGGCTGGCGGGGTCAGAACGACTCGATGGTGGTCTTCGTTGATGGCGAGCCCGCTTTCACTTTCCAACCTCAGGGCGCAATAGATAACGGCAATGGGCTCGATTCCGGATCGGGTACCAATGGAAACATCTCGTGGACGGTCACATCCAGCGGTAGTGACACGAATCTGCACGGGCCTGATGGTGCCCACTGGGGCGATCGTGTTTACAGCGTTCGCATGGAAATCGAGGGTGGCCGTGACTCAATGGAGCTGGGCTTCGGTACGACGCTGACACAGAGCATGGGCGACGAATCCCTCGGTATTAATAACCTAACGATCGCTTCGAGTGATGATCCGACTGCCGACGTATCCGATGCCGGGGCTGGTGGTGCAGGCTTCACTGTTGAACAAGAGTTTGCAATCACAGTGGGTGATGTGAACGAGGGTCCGAGCGATCTGTCCTTCTCGGGCGGCAGTGTCGACGAGAACGCCGTGGCTGGCACCCAGGTGGCGAGCGTGTCCGTGACTGATGTCGATGACGGCGACAGCCACTCGTTTGAGCTGACTGATGACGCCGCCGGCCGCTTCGCGATCGACGCGGACGGCAACATCACTGTTGCCGAGGGCGCAAGCCTGGACCACGAGTCCGCTGGCGCACACGAGGTGACGGTGCGCGTGACGGACTCCGGCGGCGCGACGTACGAGGAGTCTGTGACGATCACTGTGGGTGATGTGAACGAGGGTCCGAGCGATCTGTCGTTCACCGGCGGGTCTGTCGATGAGAACGCCGCTGCTGGCACGCCTGTGGCGAGCGTGAGCGTGAGTGATGTCGACGACGGCGACACGCACTCGTTTGAGCTGACTGATGACGCCGGCGGTCGCTTTGCGATCGACGCGGACGGGAACATCACGGTGGCCGAGGGCGCAAGCCTTGACCACGAGTCGGCTGGCGTACACGAGGTGACGGTGCGTGTGACGGACTCCGGCGGCGCGACGTACGAGGAGTCTGTGACGATCACTGTGGGTGATGTGAACGAGGGTCCGATTTCGGTCGAGATTTCAGAGGCCAGTGTAGAAGAAAATGCTCTGCCCGGGACGCTTGTCGCGAGAGTCGGAGTTGCCGATCCCGACGCGGGAGAGACATTCACGTATGCACTCATCGATGATGCGGACGGTCGATTCACCATCAACGCTGAGGGAGGCATCGTTGTAGCAGACGGAGCCGACATCGATTATGAATTCGATGACACTCATTCGGTGACGGTTCTGGTGACAGACTCTGCTGGAAACAGTATCGAACAGACAGTTCTTATCGAAGTTATCAATGTGTCCGAGCCTGAGCCAGAGTTCGAGAACGAAGCGCCCACGCAGGGTGAAGGCAGTGAGGGGCGGGCACGTGCTTCTGAGCCTGCGGTGTACAAGGCATCCGAACGGGATGATTCTGACGCAGGTGAGGACGCCGAACCAACTGCCGCGAGCGAGCCTCAGAATGACCGCGACGCTTCGCTGGGACTAGACGTGACTCAGAGCGATCAGACTCTCAAGTGGGTTGCTGAAGAAATCAGCGAGATCACTGAGATTGCTCGGACGGTTGAGGCGGCGGATATCCCGTTACCGGACAACGCCGAAACGTGGGGTGAGGCGTCATTCGAAGATGCCTTCGTCCCCGATAGTAGCGGATCAGTACTCGACCCGGTGAGTGGAAATCCCGATCAAGAACAGGACGCTGATCGGGCTGCATTCGACGGCTTCTTGAGCAAGTTCTGGGTGCTGTTGCGTGCGGGGCTCGGATCAACAAATCGTGTAGATGATGCGGGCTCTTCGGGCGGTTCTGCCGACGCGAAGACGGGGCATTTCCGAGGACGTCGGAAGTAATGAATGAGGAATTGGTGCCCGGTGCATCTTCGAACGAGAGTGAGGTAAGCAATGGGAGCTGAGCGGAAACAGGAATCGGGCTTTGATGATTGGGCGCAAACGCTGTTGTCAGAGCTTGAGCAACAGACACCCGAGGCTATAAGGAAACTGAGGACTTCGGAGCGTCACGAGATCTCGGTCCCCGTTCTTATCAAGCCAGGCAACGCGAGTGACAGTCATAAGTCTGCTGTCAACGCCGTGACAGGTGATGTGTCGTCCGGCGGCTGCCAGGTGATGAGCGAGATTCCTCTCAACGTTGGGGACGTCTATAAGCTCGACTTTGAGAAAGGTGAGCTGGATCTCCCGACCGTGTACGCAAGGTGTCTTCGGTGCCGATTGGTGCGAGAAGATGCCTTTGAGTGCGGCTTTGCCTTCTTCAATCAGATCAAGCTGGACGAGGTGTCGTCGGTGGACCCGATCACCGACAGCCTGCTTTGAATAGGTCGCAGCCGGAGCATCTAGATAATGTCAACTGAGCAGACACAGAAAGAGCAGCAGATCAACGTTCAGGGTGTTGTGGGTAAGATCTCATCGCTCATCTCGACGCTATCGCTGCGCAGCGAGTCGCCCTCGATGTTCTACAAGCGAGCCTCTGCTGCGATTGTTCAGGGCTTCCAGAGCCCCTATGGAACAATCAGCGTACGCTTTGGGTCAGAAATCGTCGAGGATTACTGGCACACGGGTTCGACCGATCCGTCGTTCTGGAAAAAACCGGTCGAGGATTTGCTCAACACTTCGATGCAGGAAGCCAAGCCGATAGCGAGACGATTCTCGGCACGCGATGCATCGTTCCAGATCGCACTGATCTCTGGGATTATCCGGGACATTACCGGCTCGATGATCGGGGTCATGAGCATGGTGGTGCGGTGTACGGACACGTTCACCGCCGAGATGTATCGCGAGCTTCTCGAGTCATTTACCGCGCAGATGGCCATCGGCGCTTCTCGGATCGAAGAAGCGGGAAAGGTGCCAGAAGGCGATGCGCCCGACGCGAGCGTTTCGAAAGCCGCGAACTATACATCGGGTGTTGAGATGGCATTCGCACTCGTGTCAAGCCTGCGTTCAAAGCTGGGGTGCGAGCAGGCTGCGATCGGCATCGCAGACGGCGCGAAAATAAAGGTCCAGGCCGTTTCCGGTCTCGATGAGGTAAGCAATCGAGCTGAAGCAGTGCGTCTCATGAGTGACGCGATGGGCGAAGCCGTTGACCGTGGCACACGAATCATTTATCAGAACGAATCTGGGAAGGATGTAGAGAGCAATAACGGGTATCGCGTGCACAAACGCTGGTATGAGCATCTCGGCGGCTCGTGTGTCTGTTCGATACCTCTCGATGCCGGCAGCGGTGAAACACTGGTTGTCAGCTTGCGCCGCAGAGCCGAACTGCCGTTCAACGCCGAGGAACTCGAAACGGTTGAGAACCTGATGAAGCCCTACGCGCCGGCGTTCGGACTCATTGACAGGGCAAACCGTTCGATTGTATCGCACGCAAAGAAGTCAATCGGCGAAGGCGTGCGTGATACCTTCAAGCCCAAAGGCTGGGGTAGGAAGATCTTTGCGCTTCTGATGCTCTCTGCGCTAGCTTGGATCGCCTTCGGCACGATGGGCTATCACGTGAACGCGCCCGCTTCGGTTCGTCCCAGTACCGTGCGATCGATATCCGCTCCAGTCGAGGGATCGTTGCTCTCTGTATTTGTAACAGCAGGCGACTATGTAACGGAAGGACAGCTGCTCGCCGTGTTCGACGACAGTGAACTTCTTGTGCAGCGCGAGCAATTCCTTGCGGAGATTCAGATCGCACAGATCAACGAGAACCACGCTGTCAGCGAAGGAATGGGCGTAGAAGCCGAGCTAGCACGCGCTGAGCGTCGACTCTCCGAAGCGAGACTCGCAGAGATTGACAGGCAAATCGAGCAGTCAAGCATCATTGCGCCGTTCGACGGATTCGTGATGAGTGGAGACCTAAGGTCAAGGCTAGGCGAGACCATGACCCTCGGTACGCCGATGTTTGAACTCGCTAGAGACGACGGGTGGACGATTGACGTCGAGATGCCCCAGCGTGTTGCAGCCGACATCAAGCCCGGCGAAGTCGGTGTCTTTGCACCCAACGCACGACCCGAGGAGACAATCGAACTTCAAGTCGTGCGCGTGCAGCCACTTGCGCAACCGGTCAACGGAAAGACCGTCTATATCACCGAGGGTGAGCTCGGGCAGACGAAAGAGTGGATTAAGCCCGGCATGGAAGGCATCGCACGGGTGGAGTTCGGGAAGCGGCCCGTCTG
>WUAK01000201.1 GCA_009827205.1 Phycisphaeraceae bacterium
TCAACGGCGAAGACGCAAACGGCGCCTGGAGCCTCTACGTCTACGACGAGAACGGCGCTGACACCGGCACGTTCGATGGCTGGACCATCGACATCGTCACCATCCCGGCACCGGCTTCGGCTGCTCTGCTCGGCCTCGGCGGCCTCGCCGCTGCACGTCGCCGTCGATAAGACGATGACATGAAATTGAACGCGGCAGCGTTCAGCTTCACTCTACCTCTAATGCCGCCCCCGTTCTCCGCGGGGGCGGCTTATTGCGCGCACTGGCAGGCACCAGGCGCGCATCTGCGGGTGATCTTGACACATACCACCCGCGGCGCACATGAAAGGGGCGGACCACTCTGGTGATCCGCCCCTGGTGTTGGTGTTCGCTGGAAACTGATGTCTCGGGTTTAGTCGCAGCCTTGCTGATAAGCGTTGAACCATGCGGTGAAGTCGTTCGCAGCGACTTCGCCGTCGTTGTTGATATCAGCGACCGGGGAGTTGTTGTTGAACCCATTGATCCAGGCGGTCAGGTCCGTGGGGGTCAGGATGCCGTCGAGGTTGACGTCACCGGGGCAGCTGACGCGGCCGTCGATGTAGCGCCTGGCGTTCCAGAAGGCATCGGGTCCGATGTCGAGACCCATGATCCGTCCGGGCAGGTCGTCGGCTGCGGGGTGGATGCCGCCCCAGATCCGTGAGAGCGAGCACTGGTCGCTCGCGTCGACGTAGCTTGGCCACTGCAGTGTGACGTCCATGCTTGGGCCTTCCTCGAAGACGAGGAACTCGTTCTCAGGGCAGTTGAATTCACCCATGCCGGCCGGGAAGTAGGGCGACCCGGTCATGAGCGTCATGACCTCGGCGGCGGCGCGGCTGAAGGTGCTGTGCCCCGAGACGTAGCCCGCAAAGGGTGGTGTCACAAACGAAGGCCTCTGGTAGGGCCACCAGCGTTCGGCGAGGATCCAGCCCACGCCGGCCTGGTCGGTGTCCGGGTTGAAGATGAAGCCCGGCCCGCGCCACGCATAGAGGGCGACTTTGCCCACGTTGAACGCGAGGTGTGCGTGCCGTTCACCCGGCGCCGATGATTCAGGGGTAATGACCTCGATGTAGCCCGGGACGAGCGGGATGCCGTCGGGGTGGTACGAGGGACCGTTCGGGTCGGACGACTGGCCCAGATCTGCCATGTAGCGGATCGCTGAGATAGGCCTGATGTAGTCGTACCAACCCTTTACGCCCCAGGCGGCGACGGCTGCGTCGTGCATGGTGCCGCCCAGTGTGAGGTAGGTCTTGACGTCGAACTCGAGATCGTTGAGAACCGGGCCCTCGCCCTGGAATTTCTTCTCGAATTCGGGGTGGTCTGAGACGTAGTTGAGAATCGTGAACCAGTGACCGGGCGGCGTCTCGGAGTCGGGGCCGTCGGCCCAGAACTCGGCGAGGATTCGGCCGTAATCACCCAGCGGAACGATCTGCTCCTCGTAAGGCTGGCCCGTGACGGGGTTGACGTCGTACCCGACAGAGTTGTCGCCGCCGTCGAGGAAGTCGTAGAAGTCATTCCAGTCAGCGGGGTCAACGAGTGAGGCGTTCCCAATGCCGTTGGGCGAGGCGTCGATCATGGTGCCAGTTGCCTGGTCGAGGTGACCACTCCAGACAGCAACCATCGCGAATCCCCGTTTGTAATCTTCATCGCCCTCTTGTCCGAGCCTGGGCGGATCGCCCGGGTCGTGGAACACCCAGTAGTCCTCGCCCGTGTGAGGATGGGTGTAGACGTTGAGATCGCTTTCTCTGAGGGCAAAGCCGTCGACAATGCCCCACTCGGGGCTGAGGAACTGGATCTCACCCACCGGGAGCAGGTTGCCCGACTGGTCGATGTAGAAATCGAGCGAGAGGGGCTGCCAGCGGTTGGGCTTGGTCATGTTTGGGTTGCCGGGCAAATCGGGGACGAGCGCGAGGTTCGCCGGCTTGTAGTGGATGTTTCTGTAGTCGTCCTGTTCGTTGGCGTTGTCAACGAGACCCCACTGGATGTAGGTCTCTGCGATCCGGTTTCCCAGCGCTGCGGGCGTATCGCCCACTGTTGAGGTGTTGTTGACGTCGTAGCCATCGGCTGCCATCTGCTGGTCGTAGACGGGGAACATGACGTCTGCAGCTGGCGAGTTCATGAAGCGGTGGCGCAGGATGCGGTACATCGCGTAGCTGATCGCTTCGTGACGCGCAGCCTCGACATCGGCAGCTGTCTGCCTCTCGTGGTGCCTGTAGGTGTCGGCCTGATCGTCGTACGCGGCCCACGCGTCCCACATCGCGCCGGAGGTGTGGAACAGGTTGCGAGCGTGCACGGTCGGTCTCGCTAGGTCGTTTCGGATCGAGTCGAGAAGGATGTCGTTCCAGATGCGAGCGATGCTGTGCGGCCCGCGGGGCTGGACCACCTCTCCTGTGCTCAGGCGGTGCACCCACTGAGCCTCTGCCTGCTGAGGGATTGCCATGCCTGCAGCCATCGCGAGGGCAAGCGCGGTACCTGTGGACCACTTCATTTCGTACTCCCTGTCTCTCTCTGTCGATCGTGAACGCCCGGACCCACCCCATGAATTCTGGACGTTCGAGTTTGTCATTTCAGCCTTGATTCAGGCTGTTTCTTGATTCCATTCTGCACCAACAATGCTGGTGATACAACGAAAAACACCCAATCAGCAGCCATCAAGCACGGACGCCTTATCGGCCTTAGGCATCTCATTTGGGCTGGCCCCAGAATTACCTCACCTCGAGGTCTGGAAAGGGGTTCACACTGGCCGGGAAGCCGAATGCCCCCTTGATTAGAACGTGTCTAACAGCCGGCGTTGAAGTTATTGATCCAACCCGCGAAGTCTGTTGGCGAGCACGCGCCATCGAGGTTCTGGTCGCACTCAGGGAGGCTGTTGTTGTACGCGTTGATCCAAGCGGTGAAGTCGGACGGGGTGACCGCCCCGTCGCCGTTGACATCTGCGAGATAGCCGATACAGGGCGGCTCAACAACCTGGATGAGCGAGTTGGCCGGCACGTCGCGGAGTACCTGCACGATGCCGCTTGGCCACTCGATCATGACGACATCTGCCTCGGTATCGGTCCCGAGCCCGAAGTGGGCGGTCCTCTCGTTGTGGCTGAGGAAGTTGCTGCCCCCGTCGATCTCGTGGACGAGTTTCTTGCTGGGCATCGCGCTGTCCGGGGTCACCGTGATGAACGCGTGGATGCCCTCGCGGTTACTGACCGTTCCCTGGGTTTCGATGCGGAGCCAGTTGTTGTCGTTGCCCCCGTCGTTCCGGTAGAGGACTGGCTGGGCGCCGCTGTTTGTGATGAAGACATCGAGGTCGCCGTCCTTGTCGTAATCGAAGGTGAGCAGTCCCTTGCCCGAGGCGGTATCGGTGACGCCTCGAAGAGCTGCTTCGTCGGTGAAGTTGCCGGCGCCGTCGTTTGACCAGAACATCGTTGGGTCATCGGCATACCCGTCGTGCGAGCTCGGGTTGTAGTGCGGCGGCGCGAAGTCGATGCCGTTGGTGTGCATTAGATCGAGATCGCCGTCGTTGTCGAAATCGCTGAGGGAGGCGGCCCAGCCCCAGTAGCCTTCTCTGACGCCCGCGTCGTCGGTAACGTCTGTGAATACCCGGTTGCCGTCGTAGCGGTAGAGCCGGTTTCCATCGCGGACTCGGCGCTCCAACTCGTAGATTGAGGTGACGAACCAGTCGAGGTCGCCGTCGCCGTCGTAATCACCGACGGTGGATCCCATGCCGAAGGTGTCTGTCCCCACGTTTGCCGCGTCGGTTCCGTCGGTGAAAGTGCCGTCGCCGTTGTTCCAGAAGAGCCGGCTCGTGCCGTGGTCGCCGGCGACGATCAGGTCGGGGTGGCCGTCACGATCGAGGTCTGTGAATCGGGGGGCGAAGCTCATTGAGTCGAAAACCGTTGGGTTATTCGACATCACAAGATCGAGGAAGGTGCCCGTGGCTAGCGTTACATCCGTGAAGTGACCTGGGTTTGCTGCACCTTGGTTCCGGTAGAGCTTTGAGTTCTGCGGGGCTCCGGTGAGGTTCTGCGAATCGAAGCGCCACTCCGATGTGTAGAAATCGAGGTACCCGTCGAGGTCGTAATCACCGAACCCGACGCTGTACCCGAAGTGCCTGTCGATTCCGAACAGGTCGGCACCGCGTGCGGCTGCTTCTTCGGTGAAGACGCCGGTGCCGTCGTTGATGTAGAGGTAGTAGTGATTGACATCGAGAGCGGTGACGTAGATGTCGAGGTCGCCGTCGTTGTCGATGTCGGCGGCCTGCGCGCCGTTGGTGTTTGCAACGAGGGGTGTTTCGCCGAACGATGTGGTGGTCGCGTCGGTGAATGTTCCGTCGCCGTTGTTGAAATACATGATGTCGGAATCACCGTACCTGGTGACGAAGAGGTCGACCCAGCCGTCGTTGTTGAAGTCGCCGCAGCTAGCGCTTCCTGAGTAGTAGGCTTGTTGCTCTTCGCCAGAGACAAGCGTGTGTTGCAGGTAGCTGATGCCGCTGGTGGCAGTCACATCGGTGAAGGTCCACGATTGAGCAGACGATTGTGCGGCCATACCGGTCACTGCAACCAGAACACCCGCGGTGCTCATGCGTGTCATCAGTCTGTACATCTCTCACTCCCTCTGCCCGCTCAGCTGGGAAGCGGGCCAAACATTCGATATTCGGCTCGGCGCGAAACGCGGCCAAGGCCCGAGAATCCGGGCCGCCGAGGATGTCACCCACACGACTCAATCGTACTACGAATGCGAGCTTTGGGCAATGAAATCGAGCTTGCCCAACCTCACAAGCGGGCACAGCGAGAGCTGATAACCCACCATCGCAGGCGGCCTCTATTCGGACCTATAGGGCGAGTTACTCAGATAGATCTCGAGCCGGTCGCGGTACCTCTGCGCCTGCGTGGGCGGGGCCATCTCGATGCACCTTCGCTGCCACTCGACGGCCTGGTCGAAATCGCCCGCCTCGGCGAGGCTCGCGGCGTAGGTGGAGATCGCAGCGACCTCTGTCCAGTTGGACAACTCGCATGCACGTCGCGCAAGATCAACGGCGCGGGAGCCATCGCGGATCGACGCATCCGGTGATGTCGCAAGAAGCCAGGCAAGGTTGTTGAGCGCCTGGAATTGAGCAGGGTTGAGTTCCACGGCTCGGTTCAGATCGGCCACGGCTTCAGTATTTTGTCCGAGATTCATATACGACAGGGCTCTGCCAGCCAGAGCCTCAGAATCCCGAATACTTCGCTGCTCATCGGCCACGCCCTCGGGGAGCACAAGATCCAGAGCAGCGGTGTAATCCTGCGACGCCAGGCTGTACTGACCGATCGCGTTCAGGAGTGAGCCCCGGCCCGTGTACGCCTCC
>WUAK01000202.1 GCA_009827205.1 Phycisphaeraceae bacterium
AGGGCATATCGCGGTACGCGGGATCGATCAGCAGGGTGCGGTAGAGCGTGAACGCGGACTCTCCTCTTGGCAGGGCCATATGAAAGTCCCCGAACTGGCGGACGCAGTTCATGGCGTGCAGATAGAGGTCGTTGGCGACAGCGTCGGCGACCTCGCCCGCGGTGCCCCGCACGAGCACGTAGCCTGGCAGTCTGGGCTTCGGGGCCTCGGGTTCGAGTTCGTAGTGCTCTGCCATGGCTGCATTGTGTCACGCTGAGCGCGTCAAGGCCAGCCGAGCCGTAATATCAGGCATGCGTAGTGCTCTCAGGATCATCGACGCGAACGCGAACCGCGCACGCGAAGCCGCGAGGCTCTTGGAGGATATTGCGCGATTCATGCTCGATGACCAATTGCTGTGTACTCGGATCAAAGGCATCAGGCACGGGCTGACCGAGTGCGTGCTCGACATCGCGGGAGATAAGGCTTCTCTGGTCGCCGAACGTGACACACCCGGCGATGTGGGCACCTCTGTAACGCTCGATTCTGAGGCATCCAGGTCTTCTGTGCAGAAGCTCGCAGAAGCTGCGGGCTCCAGGCTGGCCGAGGCTTTGCGAGCGATTGAGGAATGCCTCAAGCTCGTCGATCCGCGCGGTGCTGAGGAGATAGAGCGCCTCAGGTACGAGGCCTATGAGATCGAACGCATTTTGCTACCGAGACTTGCAAGACCCGATCCTCACATGCAGATCTGTGTTCTGCTCACCGAATCGCTCTGCGCGTCTCATTCGTGGCAGGAAGTAGCGAGACTCGCCATCGAAGCGGGTGTTGATGGGATTCAGCTTCGCGAGAAGGCTCTGAGTGATAAGGAACTGCTCAGCCGCGCCAGTCTTCTCGTTGATCTTGCGCAAGGCACGAACACTCGTATCGTCATCAACGACAGACCAGACATTGCGGCCCTCTCTGGCGCTCACGGCGTGCATCTTGGACAGGACGATTTGGACATCGCCGACGCCAGGAAGATCGTAGGTGAGCAGGTGCTGATCGGTGTCACGACACCGACTGTCAATCTGGCGATCAGGGCTTTCGACCATGGCGCGGATATGGTGGGAATCGGCCCCGTTTTCCCGAGCACGACCAAACCCAAACCGGCGCTGGGCGGGGTCGACCTGGTCTGCGACTTCGAGTCCCACGAGCGGCTTCGGGATTTGCCGTATCTCGCGATCAGCGGTATCACCACTGAAAACGTGCTCGAACTCGCGGCCATTGGATGCAGGGGAGTCGCCGTGAGCAGCGCCGTCTGCGGGGCAGAGCAACCGGGCGAGATTGTGAAAGCCATTCGCAGATTGCTTGAGGTTCCCGAGACGACGGGTATCGACTGAGCCGAGTAGCATGTCGGCATGTTCAAACACCGCACGCTTTCAAACGGACTAACTGTCATCGCCGAGCCCGATCCAGATGCGCACAGCTCAGCGGTCGGCTTCTTCGTCAAAACCGGCGCTCGTGACGAGCCGACTCCACTCATGGGAGTCAGCCATTTCCTCGAGCACATGATGTTCAAGGGCACCTCGAAACGATCTGCGGCTGAACTCAACCAGGCATTTGATGACATCGGGGCTCGGAACAACGCGTACACGACACATGAGGCCACGTGCTTCTACGCCACCACGCTCCCCGAGCACGCGGACACCGCGACCGAGATCATCGGCGACATGATGAGGCCCGCTCTCAGGCAGGACGATTTCGACACCGAGAAGGGCGTGATCCTCGAAGAGATCGCGATGTACAAGGACAGCCCTTTCTGGGTGCTCTACGAAGAGGTCGCCGCGCACAGGTTCGGTGCTCACCCGCTGGGACACCGGGTGTTGGGAACGAATGAGACAATCAACGAGATGCAGCGCGACCAGATGCAACAATATTTCGACGAGCGGTACTCAGCTGATAACACCGTCATCTCACTCGCGGGCAATATCGATTTCGACCGGTCGTGTGAGCTCATCGAGAGCGTCTGCGCGTCTTGGGTAAAGACCGGTGTGACCCGGGACAACTCTGCGCCGCAACTGCTCGATGAGCGGGTCTCGCTCGAGGACGACCGGTTCGGCAGGGCGTACTGGCTCATGCTTACGCCGGGCCCCGCGGCACAGGACGACCGGAGATATGCCGCGACACTGCTTACGCAGATCCTGGGGGCTGCTGACAACTCCAGGCTCCACTGGGCGTTGATCGAAAACGGGCTTGCAGAAGAAGCTCAGGCGGGATTCGAGTCGCACGACGGCGTCGGCGAGTTCTACGTCTACGCCTCTGGCGATCCCGAGCGGATCGAAGAGATCGAGTCGGTTATCAACCGCGAGATCTCGACGCTCGTGGACTCACTCACCGAGGACGATCTCGATCGACTGCGTGGTAAGTTTGCAACCAGCTTTACGATCGGCGCCGAACGACCGGGCGACAGGATGCAGCGCATAGGTCGGCGTTGGACACTATTGGGTGAGCACAGAACGCTAGAAGAGGAACTCGAACTCATCAGAAGCGTGACGCTCGACGACATCCGCGCCGTGTACGAGGCTTTCCCGTTCACACCCCGCACCGTTGGAGTGCTCAGGCCGCCTTCTTCGGTGTGAAGACCTTGATGCAGTTGCCGCCGTTGCTTGCCGAGGCCTTCATAGCCCGTGCCGCGGCCGTCGAGAGCTGCTCAACGCGCTGGTAAATGCCCTGCGTTGTGTGGTCGAGATACGCGATGCCTACATGGGTCCTGCCCGGCACTTCCCACTCCAGGCAGGCCTGCTCGAATTCACTCCTGAAGGCATCAGCAGTTCTGGTAACCACAACGCGCGAGTGGCTTGGTACGAGAACCGCGAACGACTCCGTATCGAGCCTACCAATCACTCCGCCGCTGTCGATGAAGTGCTTGCGCAGGATGGCTGTGACGCCCGACACGAGCTTGCGGAGCTCCAGGGGTCTGCGCGGGATGTCGTTCTCGGCTCGATCAAAGCTGATTCTGACGAGTGTGAGCGGCTCTCCGCTCCCGCTTGCATGCTCGAACGAATTGGCGAGAACTTGCTCAAATGTGCTCGCGTTGAGAAGCCCGGTGTCCTGATCGAACTTGGGCGAATCGAGCATGAGCGTATCGAGGGAGTCAAGACCGAGTGTCGGCGTAGGCGACTCGATCGACATGCAGACCGCTTGGTTGCGAGCATCCTTGAGCAGCTCATCGCTCCCAGGGACCTGGCCGGCATCTATATCGAAGAGCTTTGCCATTTCCTTGGTGCCGGCGGTGACTTCTGCGAGGATCTCGTCGGCCTCGGATTCGGATATGTTCATCCACTCCTTCGCCTTCTTGTAGAACCGCCTCAGCGCTGGCTGCGGGTCATCGTTTGTGAGTGCATCGGCAACGATGTTCCCGAGACCAACGGCTTTGACGAGCAAACCAACTTCACCGCTCGGGCCGGCGCTTGGACGCTCGTGGTACTTGACAGGCTGGATGAGCTCTTCGGGCAGCTTCCACCGGGTTGCCATCATCGCGCCGATGTCAGGGTGCTGAAGTTCGAACTCGGCGATCTCAAAGCCGGGCAGCTTTTTGTGGTCTCCGCCAGTCTGCTCGAGGATCCTGACATACCGATCGCCCAACGTTTCGTAGAGGGCGACCATGCCGACGTCCTGGAGAAGACCTCCTAGGAATGCTTCGTCCTGCAGCTCACACTTGGCGGCTTTGGCGATCGATCTTGCGGCAACACCGGTGAAAAGTCCCCGGCGCCAGTACTCGTTGTGATCGAATCCGTCTTTGTCTTTGAGATCGATACTCGAGACAAGCGAGAAGCCGAGCGTGAGGCTCTTCACTGCACTGAGCCCGAGCACAACTATGGCCTGACGGATTGTGCCGCACTTCTTGCGAAGGCCGTAGTAGCTGGAGTTGACAGTCTTGAGGACCTTTGCACTCAGGCCCTGGTCATTCTGGATGGTTGCCGCTAGACGGTCCATCTCGACGTTGACGTCGCGGGTGAGCTCGATGACCTCGATAGCGACAGCCGGGAGGCTGGGCAGTGTCGGACAGCTCAACACTTCTTCGAGTAGATCGTGATCCATTCCCGCCCGTGACCGTTACCGATCGCGGCTCCATACGCATCTCTTTACCTGTGGAGGCAATCGACCCAGCCAATCACTCACTTCACCACAACTTTCAGTGTTGTGGACGTTCAATGCTGGGATTGGTGGTTCTCGGGTGTAGATTCCCAAACAGGGGCCTGAGCGCTAACAAATCGCGTTCAATAACTTCACGGACGTACCACCCCAGCAGTCTTCCGACCCGTTCTGCGTCTTCAGAACTGAGATGAACAGCATCGCCCGATTGTGCCAGTTGCGATAGTGCTGATGCAGTCGTGTCGAGTACTTCCCAGGCGGTCTCATGGCGGTGCTCTTGATGAGGTGTCGTGAGCTGACCGATCGCGGGCAGAAAGACTACCGGACCTGCAAGTCCACCATCAATCCGTGGGGCGAATCCGGAATCTTTAAGCACGCGCCAGAGATAAATCGCTATGTCACTCTTCCAACTCGTTGGCGAGATCGATTCGAGGAGTGTTTCCAGCGCGAAAAACGAATCTGGGTGTGGCTCGCCCTCGGGCAGCAGGTTGATCGCGACCTCCAGAGCAAGCATCGCTGCGTAATAGCACTGCAAGTCGGAGCGAGCGCCCCGGCATGTGCTTCGTAAGTCCCAGCCTGCCAGGGTCGAGAGTCCCGAGTTTGATTTCGGAACAATGACGGCTTCTCCGATCGTCGCGATCTCAAGCCCGCCGCTGAAACGTGGATCGGCGCGTTTGGTGCCCTTGCCCAGAACCCTGACGACGCCGAGGCGCCTGCAGAGCAGAGCGGCGGTCTGGCTCGTCTCCGAGTAGTCCCACTGCCTGAGGCAGATCGCGATGTCGACCTCGCTGTCCACGCGAGACTACCCTATTCACGATCCACGCAGAGGGCCCACGCGAGATGCACTTTCGACTCATTGACCGCGTCATCGAACGCACCGAGGACCGAGTTACCGCGATCAAGGTAGTTTCGGCGTCGGAAGAGTACCTCCAGGACCATTTCCCCACGTTCCCCGTCTTGCCGGGCGTGTTCATGCTTGAGGCGATGGTCCAGACCGGCAGAGAGCTTGCCCTGTCCTCTGACCCGAGGCTGGTTCTGGGCCGGGTGCGGGCACTCAAGTACGGCTCATTCGTGAGGCCTGGTGACACCCTGACCTGCGAGACCAGGCTTCTCTCACGAGGAGAGGACGGCAGCCTCGATATCAAGGGCAAGGCGACGGTGGCCTGTGCGACAGGTGCCGGCGAGGCCGCCACGGCGTGCTCAGGCAGGTTTCTGCTCCGACCCGTTCGATTCGGGGA
>WUAK01000203.1 GCA_009827205.1 Phycisphaeraceae bacterium
GCTCAGGGTCGAGTCGCTCTACAACTCGCTCAACGCGTTCGAGTGGGGGCTCTGGCTCTACGGCCTTGCGCTCGTCGCGCTCATGCTCGCGTTCGGCACGGGCCGCAGATGGATCATCGGGCTCGGCATCGCGTTTCTCGTCGCGGCGATCGTCATGCACGCAACGGGGTTCACGCTCCGCTGTCTCGTGGCGAACCGGTTTGCGATCCAGAACCAGTTCGAGTCGATGACCGGGCTCAGCCTGTTCGCCGCGATCGTCGGCGGTGCGCTGATGCTGTACAAGAAGCAGTGGCTCTTCGGCGCCGCGACCGCGGGTGTCGGGTTTCTCGTGCTGATCACCGCCACACAGACCGGTGTGCCGGGCAAGGACATCCAGAACGAGGCGGCGATCCTCAACACGAGCGTGCTGCTCAAGTACCACGTGACGACCGTGCTCGCTTCCTATGGACTGATCGCGCTCGGTTTCATCGTGAGTCTGTTCTACCTGGGTACGCACTACATGTCCAAGATGCGTGGAGCCGACATGCAGCCCTTGCTCGCGGCCGATGCGCTCGGGATCGAAGAGGGCAAGCCGACCGGCGTAGCGCGCACGCTCTCGGATCTGCACACCGCGCAGATGAGCGTGCTCCAGCTCGCGTTCTGGACACTCGGTGTTGGCACGCTGCTGGGTGCGTGGTGGGCCGACCACTCGTGGGGACGCTGGTGGGCGTTCGATCCGAAGGAAACCTGGGCGCTCGTGACGTGGATCGTGTACCTGATCGTCATCCACGTGCGCTTTGCGGGTGTCAAGAACCCAGGGCTCGTCACGGCGTGGCTGAGCGTCATCGGGTTCTTCATCATGCTCTGGACATACTTCGGCGTGAACCTGCTCCTGCCCGGGCTGCACGCCTACGCGTGATTCAGGCTCGGACCCAGCGAGGCTAGTGCCGCTTTGAGATCTTTACTGTTGACCTTCGTGGGGATGCACGTCTTGAGCCTACGCACATTGTCGCCCTTCCGGTAACGGATGAGCAAGATGCTTCGGCCGTGAATTGATTCACGTATCGAGTATGACTGAAACTCATGGTCCTGGATGATCGTCTGTGAGTTGCCAGATACCACTGATACCTTTGTAGCCTCGATCTTCACAAACGTGAGAAGCGACGGGATCGTGATGAGGAATCCAATAAAGATCGGGAACATCACGCTGAGCAGCAGGAGATCCCAGATCGGAACACGGATGGACCAAATTGGTAGCCCAGAGAAATATGCAAGAGCGAGGATGAGTGACGTGGTCAATACAGACGCAAGAACTGCCGCTCTGAGCAGACCAGCCAGTCCCAGTTGTGTGCGCAGCACGCGCCAGAGCCGTCTGAGAACGTAACCAGGTGGAACCCGCCATTGGATCTTTCGCATGATGCCCCGCCTTGCAGGGCTTTATTAGGAGTCAATCGTTCCGTGATTTCGTCGTCTCTGAGCGGTTTGTAAGGGTGGTCCGGTGAGAAGAAACCATCGTTTTGGCTCCGAGAAGATCCAAGCCTGACACCGCGACGTATCAGATCCCATGAAAGGGTATCTAGAGCCCAGAATCGGCCTTGGAGGTCGGTGGGGGCCCTGATACGATTGGGCCGGAGATGCCGGCTCAAGCGGCCGGCGGCGACTGGCCGAGAGAGTGTTTGCGATGAGTACCGAAGTCCCAGTCATCGACTGGCACAAGTTGGCAAAGGACGCAGGCGGGTTCAGCCCGCAGGTCTTCGAGTTCGTCCGCGACGGGCTCCAGCACGCCTCGGAGATGTCCGCAAGAGGCAGGCAGGAGGAACTGGTCGCCGACGACTCGCGCCACGTCTCCGGACAGGAACTCTGCCTGGGTCTTCGTGATCTCGCGATCCGCCGCTACGGCCCGCTCGCCCGCACAGTCCTCGGACACTGGAATGTCCACTCAACCGATGACTTCGGCAGGGTCGTCTTCGCGCTCATCGATGTCGGCATCCTCCGCAAGACCGACGAGGACAGCATGGACGATTTCATCAGCGTCTACGAATTCGACGAGGCGTTCGCCGAGGGCGAGTTGATCTGAGCCACCTGAATCACGGTTGAATAGCTTCATCAGGGCCCCCTCTCGGGGGCCTTGTTCTTGGTGTATCCTGTGCCGCGATGAGCGAGCAAGGTGAGACGAACGAACAGAACGGTCGGCACGAGGGGCGTTGGCTCGATCGGCACCTCTGGCAGATCCAGCCTGTGCGCGATGTGCTGGTGCTGCTCGCGGTGTTCGGCGTTTTCTGGCTCGGCTACAAGCTGAGCGTCGTGACCGTGCCGCTGCTTCTTGCGATCACGCTCGCGTACCTGTTCGAGCCTGTGATCAAGTGGGCCACCAAGCGCGAGTGGGTGAGCAGGCAGGGCGCCGTCGCGGGCATCATCGGCGCGTGCGTTCTTGTTATTGTCGTGCCGTTGGCCATCGGCCTCTCGTTCGCAGCGATTCAGGGTGTGCAGCTCGCCGGAGAGCTCGCGACGACCGCGAACCAAATCAAGGCCGCGATCGAAAACCCTGATGACGAGTATGTACAAGATCAGGTTGATGGTCGCATCCCGATCTGGATCGTGGACACCGTTCTCGAAGCCCGCGAGCGAGAGCTCGAGGCTCAGCTGCAGGCCGAGCAGGACGCCGAGGCAGCGACCGGAGAAGAACTGGCCGAGCAGCCCTCAGGTGATACGGATACGTCAGGTGACGATGAGTCCACTGATCCCGTTTCCTCGGAGGAACAGCTCGTCACCGATGGAGTCCCTGCCGAGCCCGATACTGAATCCCAGCTCGCTGACGCTGGTGATGACGAAGCAGAGGCGATCGATGAAGACGCGACACGCCGACCGCGACGCCCACGCTCGAAAGAAGAAGAAGAATTCGGCAGCGCGGTGATGATTGTGGTGTCGTGGGTCGAGGCGAACGCGAACGCGCTGGTGAACCAGAGCCTGCAAACTGGTCAGGCGGCTCTGCAGACGTTTATTGGTTTTGTCAGTTCGGTGGTCTATGTCGGATTCACGCTATTCCTGACCGCGTTTTTCTTCTTCTTCATCGCCAACAGTTTCGGGAACGTGCTCGAATTCGGGAAGAAGTTCATCCCAGAAGACCACGCGGACACGACGCTTGATCTCCTTAAGAAATTCGACGCGGTGATCGCCGGGTTCATTCGGGGTCGGCTCACGATCGCGTTTATCCAGTCGATCGTGTTCAGTGTCGGCTACTGGGTCATCGGTGTCCCCGCGCCCGTGCTGCTCGGCGTCGCGGTCGCCGTGCTCTCGATCGTGCCTTACGCGGCTCTCGTTGGCATCCCGGTCTCGATCCTTCTGCTCTGGCTCGAATCTCGCACAGGCATCCGAGGTTCGCTGCTCTGGACACTCGGTGCGCCGGTCATCTTCTACTTCATCGGGCAGGCGCTCGACGATTACGTCTGGACGCCGCTCATCCAGGGCAAATCCACGGGCATGGACACACCAACGATCCTGTTCGCGACGCTCGCGGGCGGCGCGCTCATGGGTGTCTACGGCTTGCTGCTTGCGATCCCGCTCGCGGCGTGCATCAAAATCCTGCTGCAGGAGATCTTCTGGCCCCGTTTCCAGGACTGGATCGCGGGCAAGAGACCCGACTTCCTGCCGATCAACAAGGACTAGCCC
This sequence comes from Phycisphaeraceae bacterium, assembly GCA_009827205.1. Lineage (GTDB taxonomy): Bacteria > Planctomycetota > Phycisphaerae > Phycisphaerales > UBA1924. The sequence goes on from WUAK01000203.1 coordinate 3,649, forward strand.
GCGTCAGCCCTCATCTGCAGCGATGTAGCGCTCGGGCACCGGGTTGCGACCTTCGGGCCACTGCTGGTCCCAGAGGATCGAGAACACCTTCCACTCGCCCTCATTCTTGATGAGCTGGATCGAGTTGATTCCTTTGACCATCTGCTTCTCGCCGTCGGGTCGTGTGTAATCGCCTTCGTACGCGCTGAAGGCGTGCGCGATGGTGCCGTAGACCTCGAGCGTGCGACCGATCTCGCTCTCGGTGAATCCTCGCTCTTGGAGGAACTGGAACGAGCGTTCGATGTACTCGCCGGGTGTCATCGAGCCCGCGCGGAACGTTGTGTACTCGGCGGTCATGGGCTGCATCGAAGTCAGTGTCGCGTTCTCGGCGAAGCACGCCCGCATTCGCGCCGGGTCGCGTTCCTGGCCGATCGGGCCTGAGATCGACGCATAGAGCTCGGTGATGAGTGCATCGATCGCGTCGAAGTCAGCTTGCGCAACCTCCGGCATGCGCTCAGCATCGGTCGGCTGGAAGACCGCTCTGGCGGTGAAACCGCCGGCTACCAAAACTGCTGCCGCGCCGAGTATCGCCGCCGTCTGCTTCTTCATTTGTGATCTCCGAGAGTCGGTATGTTCGAGCTTACCTGCGCTTCTTGCGCTGCTTGAACTTCTTCTTACCGCTGGATCCGGATTTGGTTGAACCCCTGGCGGACATGCCCGGTAGACCCGTCAGCCCGGGCATCATGCCCTCCATCCCGCCTCCCGCGGCGAGCTGCTTGACCGCGTTGACCTTGCCCCCGGCTCCAAGGTTGGCCATCTGCTTGCTCATCTGGCTCACCATGCCGAACTGCTTGACGATCTGCCCGACCCGGCTCTGATCGCCCCCGAACCCCTTGGCGATCCGGCGCTTGCGTGAGTTGTCAATGATCTTGGGCTTCTCGCGCTCGTCCTTGGTCATCGACCCGATCATCGCCTCAACGCGGTCGAGCTCCTTCTCATCGAACTCGATGTTCTTCATCGCCTGCCCGACGCCTGGGAGCATGCCCAGCAGCTGCTTCATCGGACCCATCCGGCGGAGGGTCTTGAGCTGCTTGAGGAAGTCGTCCATCGTCATCTCGCCCTTGGCCATCTTCTCCTGGAGCCTGAGCGCCTCCTCTTCGCTGACTTCTTCCTGCGCCTTCTCGACGAGGCTGACCATGTCGCCCATGCCAAGGATCCGGCTCGCGATCCGGTCCGGCGCAAAGACCTCCATGTCGCCCAGTGTCTCGCCCGTGCCGATGAACCGGATCGGGGCGCCGGTGATGGACTTGACCGAGAGCGCCGCGCCGCCGCGCGTGTCGGAGTCGAACTTGCTGAGGATGACACCGTCGATCTCGAGCTGGCTGTGGAAAGCCTTGGCGCTCTCGACCGCGTCCTGACCGGTCATCGCATCAACGACAAGGAAGATCTGGTGGGGCTGGATCGCCGTGTTGACCTGGCGCAGCTCGCCCATGAGTTCGTCGTTGACATGGAGCCGGCCCGCGGTGTCGAGGATGAGCACATCCACTTCTTGCTTACGCGCCTCTTTGAGCGCGTTCTGGCAGACCTTGACCGCGACCCCGACCGCTTTGCCGTACTCGTCGCACTTATCTGGCTCGGAGTAGAACGACACCGGCGCGTTGCCCGGCATTTTTTCGTGCGCCTGGCTCGCCACGATCCCGAGCTGCTCAACCGCGGCGGGCCTCTGCAGGTCTGCGGCGCAGAGCATGACGCTCCGGCCCT
>WUAK01000204.1 GCA_009827205.1 Phycisphaeraceae bacterium
CTAGGCAGCAGCTCGGGATTGGGTACCTCGATTCGGATGAGGACCTCTCTGACGCTGGCTTCACCCGCGGTGCTGATGAAGATGATCTTGCCTTCGGCAGGGGCATCAGTCTCGACATCGAGCCAGACCACGCTCGCGGACTGCCCGACCTCAAGTGTGCGAGAGACAGGCACGGGCACACTCACGTCGATTCGGACGGGGTCCACCTGCACGATCGTGACCACGGGCGTCTGCTCGTCGACCGTCTCGCCTTCACGGCGCGAGATGTTGATGACGTCGCCCGCGATCGTCGAGTGCATGCTCATCTCGTCGAGACGGGCTTGCTCACGTTCAACCGTGATCCGGCGTTGCTCTGCCTCGAGTTCAGCGGCTCTGACCTCGACCTGTGCCCGATCGACGGAGAAACGCGCCTCACGCAGATCCTGCTGGTTCGCACCGCCGTCAGCGCTGGATTGTTCGACAAGCTCGAGTTCGCGTTTGGCGAAATCGAGCGAGATCCGGGCGAGTTGGAGGCGGGTGTCATCTGCCTGTTGTGCCTGTGCGAGCGAGAGAGAAGCGCGTTGGACAGCGTCATCGAGCTTCATGATGTGGTCGCCGACATTCACCTGATCACCCGGTTCGACATTCACTTCAGCGATTTTGCCGCGGACTGCGAACGCGAGCTCACGCACCTGCGAGGGGCGGGAGACACCCGTGTAGGTATCTGGCTGGGGGGCGGTCAGGCCGCCCAGAGTCAGGAATGCCATCGATGATGTGAGGGCAGCCAACAGGATCGCTCGAGTCCGCATGAGGTGGTCCTCCGAATAAGTGGATCATCGGGTTGAGAGGTCGCTGGTCTGTAGTGGCTTGTTGAATGCCGGAGGGGGGACTTGAACCCCCACTCTGTTTCCAGAAGTGGATTTTGAATCCACCGCGTCTGCCAATTCCGCCACTCCGGCTTTGCGGGCGATCATGCACAGGGCAGCCCCCCAGGTCAACTGGTTTTCCGGGCGCTTGGTCCGATGCGGGCAGGGTTCTACACTTGTCTCCTGTCCAAACCCCGACCCGGCCGGCGCCGGGGCGGTTTAAGTGAGCCATACGTACCCAGCCGAGGGAAGATCCAATGTCCGAGTCCACCGAGCAGCGAATCAGCACGTGCACCGTTTCAGACGCGGGGCCCTGCCTCAAGCGGCTCAGCATCGAAGTCCCGGCTGACGTCGTCACCGAGCGGATCGACGAGTCATTCGACACTCTGATCAGCGAGGCCGCCCTCCCAGGCTTCCGTAAGGGGCATGCCCCCAAGGGCCTCATCGAGAAGCGGTTCGGCGATTCCGTACGCGGCGAAACCAAGAGCCAGCTCGTCGCGACCGCGTACTCGGAGTCGATCGAGGAGCACGGCATCAAGGTTGTCGGTGATCCGATCTCCGAGTCGCTCCCCGATGCCAAGCTTGAGAAGGGCCAGCCGTTGAAGTTTGAGGTGGATGTTGAGGTGATGCCCACCTTTGACCTGCCCGAGCTCGACAAGCTGGCAATCAAGAAGCCGATTCTTGAAGTTGACGACTCGGTTGTCTCAGACGAGATCGAGAAGCTCACACTCGCCGAGGGCGAGCTCGAGGAGCAGGAGACCGCTGCCGGCGGTGATTACCTCTCGGGCCACGGCATCATGAAGGCCGGCGACGAGGTCATCCACGACATCCCAGGCGCGGTCGTTCAGGTGCCCACAGACAAGGAAGGCATGATCCTCGGCGTCATGGTTGCCGACTTTGCCAAGCAGCTTGGCAAACCAAAGGCAGGCGACGAGATCTCGATCAAGACCAAGGGGCCAGAGCACCACGAGGTTGAGGCAGTCCGCGGTCAGGACCTCGATATCACATTCAAGGTTGAGCGTGTAGACCGCATCATCCCCGCAGAGATCGATCCACTGCTCGAACGTTTCGGGTTGGAATCCAAAGAGAAGCTGGAGGAGGCGATCAAAAATCGTCTCGAACAGCGTGCTGCGGTCGAGCAGCAGATGGTCATGCGTCAGCAGGTCGCGAGCCACCTTCTCAAGAACGTGGACATGGAGCTCCCCGAGCGTCTGACGGCCAAGCAGAGCGAGCGGATGCTTCAGCGAAAGCGTGCTGAGCTCATGTACAGAGGCGTTGACCCGATGGAGATCGAGACCAACATCGCCAAGCTCCGAGAGGCGTCTGCGAGCGAAGCGTCACGCGAAACCAAGCTCTTCTTCATGCTGAATAAGGTCTCCGAAGATCGCGGCGTGCAGATCCAGCAAGCCGAGGTCGATGGGGCGATCGCACAGATGGCCTTCCGTCAGGGCGTGCGTCCAGAGGGCCTGCGCCAGCAGCTGATCCAGAACAAGCAGATCGGGACCATCGTCCAGCAGGTCATGGAGCACAAGGCTCTCGACTCGATCATCTCGACCGCCGAGGTCGAGGAGGTCAGCAAGGACGAGTGGGAGAAGTTTGCCAAAGAGCAGAGCAGCTGATCGGCTCAAAAACAAAGCCCCGCACAATCGGGGCGTCGTTCAAGCATGTTGATTTCTCGCCAGGACGCTCCTTAGGAAGCGTCCTGGTGTTCTTTAGGCGTGATCCTCATCTTCGATGAGCTCGTCTTCGGGCGACACGGCGATCTCAAGCTTATCCGATTTGGCACTCGCGCTGATGGTGCCGCACTTTGGGCAGATGACTCCGTACTGGCCGAGCGGTTCGTTGTCGAGTTTCTCACCGCAGCCGATGCAGACAGGGTTGCTGAGTTGTGCTGCGACTTTGTTGACAACCAGCGCCGCCACGGCGAATGCTCCGACGACAACTGGCAGGGTCGGCAAGATGCTCATAGAGAGGAGGCCGAGCGTCGCCAGTCCGAGACCCACGACAATGCCAAACGCGCGGAGTCGAAGCTTGTGCAGATAGGCGATCTGCTTCTCGACCGCCAGTCGCTTCGACCTGTACCACTCTCGCAGCATGGCGACTCCCTTACCCACACCATCGTGTGGGGTGGTAGTACTGTATCGTCAACTGGATCGCAGGGCGAGTAGGCCGATGGCGGGTTTAGAGTGCTCTACATGAGAATCCTGCATGTGAATTTCGCTCCTCTCTCAGACGGACCTGCCCGAGCTGGTGGTATCGCAGGCTACATGCAGAATCTGGCTCTCTGTCAGCGGGATCTGGGGCACTCTATAGGGGCATTGTCGAGCGGCATCGACTATGAACCCAATTCGCAAGGCCTAGGGCTGGGCGAGGTTCGGTGGAGCCAGATCGAACCCTGGGAGGGTATCGACAGGCTCAGAATCGTCAATTCTCCGATCCTGGCGCCGGCGTTGTGGCAGTTCGGGCGTGCAGAGGCTGATGGGGTAAACCAGTATCTCGATCGCGTCTTCTCGGAGCTACTGACTGATTGGCAGGCGGATGTCGTCCATTTTCACACCCTTGAGGGGCTCTCTGCATCGTGCATCCTGGCTGCGAAAGAGACGGGGTGTCGGGTTGTCACAAGCTTGCACAACCATCACGCGTTCTGCCCACAGGTCTATCTGATGAAGGGCAGAAGATCTCCTTGTCAGGATTTCAAGGGAGGTGTCGCTTGCGTTGAATGCGAAGATTCGATCGATATCGAGTCAGAGCAGCACCGACGAGCGGGGCTGATTGAAGTCCAGCCTCCGAGCATCGAGCCGCCACCATTGCCACCGATCATGCGGTTCAATGAAGATGGTTCTCTGGAGCAGGAGACACGAGATCTAATCAGGCAGGGGCATAGTCACTGGCAGCCTCTGAAAAACTCACCGCCCGCGTCAGATCGAGCGAGATTGGCGAGCAACGGCTACGGAAAACGACGGCGGTTCATGGTCAATTCGCTGACTGAGTGCGATCGCGTTTTTGCAGTGTCTGAGTTTGTTCGTAGGCTTGCAGTCTCGATGGGAGTCAATGAGCACCAAGTCGTCACACAGATGATCGGTACGCTCCCAAGTGAGCGGCTCTTGATGCCACAGCTGGGCGAAGACGAACCCGTCAAGCTTGTATTCCTCGGTTTCAATAACTACTACAAGGGGCTGCCGATGTTCGTGGATGCGATCGGTTTCTTGCCCCCAGAGTTGCGGAGCCGTGTTCATTTGGCTGCGTTCGGACCGGGTTGCCCTTCGATCCGCGAGAGAGCCGAGTCGATCAGGCCGAGGCTGGCTGGGCTCGAATTGGCTGGGCCATACTCTCCTGAGGATCTTCCGAACCTGCTTCGAGGGCGACACATCGGTGTCGTTCCATCTGTCTGGTGGGACAACGGGCCGCAGACTCTCATGGAGTTTCAGGCGAAGGGAATGCCTGTGCTCGGTGCTGATCTGGGTGGGATTCCTGACCGGATCGAGCACGCAGTGAATGGATTGCTGTTTAGGGGCAACGATCGCCAAGATGCAGCGAAGCAACTTGAGAGACTGCTGACAGAGGTAGGCCTCGTAGAACGACTCTGGAAAGGAACCAGACCGGGCCCGACGATCGCCGAACATGCCGCTGAGGTTGTCGATGCGTACAGAGAATTGCTAGAGTCACCTCCGCGCTCGTGATAGGGGACGCAAAGCCAGGCTGACGGAGTAGCCGTGCAGGAAACGAAGACAAAGCCCACGAAGGACGCCATAGCCACGACAGGGGACGCCGCTCCCCGCGCGGCCGCTGTGGTTGTCGCGGTGGTTGTGACGTGGAATCGCAAAGAGATGGTCGCGGGCGTCATTGATGCGCTGGTAGCGCAGTCAAGGGCATGTCCCTCATTGCATGTTGTGGTTGTCGACAACTCTTCGACAGACGGCACCAGCGATTACCTCAACAAGAAGTACAGCCCCGAGAGGGTCGTTCGGAACGCAACCGAAGCTGCGCTTTCACCGAGTTTCGTGGATGAAACCACAGATGAGGCGGGCAATGTTCCTGGGTTTGCGTCGTTTACAGTGGTTCGCAATCTGCACAACCTAGGTGGCTGCGGCGGATTCAATACCGGGTTTAAGTACGTCGAGCACCGCTTCGGATTATTCGGTGCTGAGAACGCTCCCGATTTCGTATGGCTCTTGGATGATGACATTGATCTGCCTGCTGAGGCGCTCACGAAGTTACTCGATGCCATGAGCAGCGATCAGGAGATCTCGCTCGTGGGATCTCGAACGGTCGATATAGATGACCGGCGATCGACAATTGAGAGCACGATCTACTTCGACGCGTCTACCGGTCTCATGGGACCAGAGCCCTCCCCGGGTCACGAGTTCGCGGACGATTATCAGCGATGGATCGAAGACGCACGGGACGAGGCTGGCAAACGCGTGTACTCGGGTGTGCGAGACGTAGACATCGTTAGCGCATGCAGTCTGCTCGCTCGATGGCGAGATGTCTGTG
>WUAK01000205.1 GCA_009827205.1 Phycisphaeraceae bacterium
GCGTCGGCTTTGGTATAGGGCCTGCATTTGCGTGGAACATCTTCGATGGCGGACGTGAGCGGAACGGGGTGAGAGCTCAAGAAGCTTCGGCAGACATCGCAGCCATCCAATATCGGGCCACAGTTCTGAGTGCTCTTGAGAGTGTCGAAAGCGCGATGTTTCGTCACGCACGTCAGATTGAGAGAACTGCTGCCTTGGAGCGGGCAGCGACTGCTGCGGGCCAGTCGGCTGACTTATCCCGCCAGTTGTATCTCGAGGGAAGGAGCGATTTTCAGAACGTACTTGACAGCGAACGTCAGCTCTTTGCAGCCCAAGACAATCTGATTCTCAGTCAGTCCGAGGTCACGACGACGTACATTACGCTGCAGCGTTCGCTAGGGGGTGGGTGGTCATTGCCTGAACAAGAAGTTGAATCCTCCGATGACTAAGAGGGCTGATCTATTGCGCCCACTTCCCCCGATTCTGGCCCACGGGAGCCTGGGCATTGTGATTGCGCATGTACTTGTTTCTGGATATGCAATGGAGGATCCAACTTCAAAGATAGCAATTTGCACGCAAGCTGTTTTCTATCTGATCATGGCTCTGATTCTGTTTGGTGTACATAGCAGTCGATTTGAGTTCGTGGTATGCATCGTGCTCGTCGGATCGGCAACGCTTGCAAGATTGTTCTCATCTCCGGATGCTCAGATCGTCCAGGCGGCCGCGGATCTTGCTCTTGTTGCGGGCGGTTCGCTTGTGCTCATCAAGGCGATCCAGCGAATGCTACAAACCTTGGTAGTTACGCCTGCGTTGATCAGTGCCGCAATTACTGTGTATCTCCTATCCGGAGTACTTTGGACAATTGGATTCCATGCGCTCGAGACTATTCAGCCAGGTTCATTTGTCAGTTCTGGGAGTTCGACTCCTATGAGTGCTGGCGAGCTATCGTACTTCAGCTTTGTGACTCTCACGACACTCGGCTATGGAGACATCAGTGCAACAACACCAGTTGCGAGATCGCTCGCAACACTCGAGGCTGTATTCGGCCAAGTCTTTCTTGTTGTGCTCCTTGGGAGGCTCGTATCCCTCCACATCGCCCATGGACACAAATCGCGTGCTGGAGATCTCAAGGTAGTGAGTTCTGATCGCAACCTACAAGATATGGAGACCTGAAGGAGTCACGATGAGTCAATCAGAGCAGAAATTGGATCAATCTCTCGCAGTAATCACTGGTGCAGTCAGTGGCATTGGAGCTTCATTAGCTGAACTTCTCGCTTCACGCGGATGGCGGCTCGTCTTGCTGAATCGGAGTGCCGAGCGAACGCAGCCCTTGCTGGCACGCCTTAAAGCAATCAACCCTAATGGATCATTCAATATCATGGAGGTCGACCTGACTGATTATTCGCGGCTTCACGCAGTTGCAGAGCAAGTCACTGAGCGGTTTGGGTCGATCGATGCGCTGTTCAACAATGCGGGAGTCCTCAGCGACAACCTCGTTCTATCTGCAAATGGTAACGAGGTGCAGTTTGAAGTGAATACGATCGCGCCGTATCTGTTGACTCGTGCACTCAGGCCGGCGCTCAAGCAAGCGGCTGAGGACAGAGGCCACGCCGTGGTCGTTACGCCTGCCACTTCGGTTCTCAAGTCTCAAAAGGCTCTTGATATCGATAATCTACGACGTGGTGTGAAAGGCGGTCTCAACGGGGCTTATGCCCAGTCAAAGCTCGCGTTTGCTGCTTTGAACACACAGCTCGCGGAAGAGTATCGGGACGACGGTATCGAGTGCTTTGCTGTTGATCCTGGCATCAACCGCACTGGTATGACGACTGGCAGTGGTGCGCCTCTTCCAGTACGACTCCTGTGGCGTCTGCTACCGAAGCCATCAGCTGGTGCTGCACGACTCGCCGCGATGCTTGACGATGAGTGGCGAGGGCAATCTGGCAGCCTAGTCATGGGCGGTAAAAAACGACCGATTCCGGGAGGTGCCGATTCGCCGCAGGTGATCAGTGAACTACTCAACATAATCGATAAAGCGTTGGCTGAATCAACGGTTAGCAGTAGTAACCAAGAGGATGCTGGATGAGTTCTACTTACCTACTTTGGAGAGTTCGTGTGCCTGCGCAGAGCGCACCAAAGTTTCGTTTCAGATGCTTTAGGCGTACTCTTCACGTGCTTCGGTTGATGACATGAGCCCACCGGAATCCACACCACTTGTTACTACGATGAACGACGCCGTTCGATTTCGGACTGCGACCGTGCTCGTACTGCTCATTGCAACAGCTGTAGTCAACGGCATCCGACTCAGCACAGCGGGTGATCAGTCTGCATCTGAGGTGCCGATGGGCGTGCCAATCGTCATGGGGCTGCTGGTGCTCTACGAAGCGGCAGTACTTGTGTGGCTTACGCGTGGTCGGAATCATCTAACTCCATTGCCAACTACTTGGATTTACGGAAATGCGCTTTTTGAGACCGCAGCGCCGACCGCTCTTGCATTTTCAGTAGGAAGTTCGCAAGGCATTATGCTACAGGGCGCTGCAATGGGTCCGTCAGCTCACCTCTACGGAATATTTATCGTTCTGAGCGTACTCCATGTCAGGGTGCTCGTGTCTCTGTTTGCTGGTCTTACCTCTGCTTTGGGTCTTGCAGCGGTTGTAACTACCTCGATCTTAACAGAAGGGGAGGGTGCGAGTGAAGTGCTTGGAATACCTCGGTCACTTGAGACTTTCTCTGTAGTTGTTCTACTTCTAACCGGTGCAGCGGCGGCTCTCGTTGCACTACGAATGCGACGATACCTCAAAACCGCGGCAGTCGAGGCAGCACGGAGGATGCAAGCGGAGCAAGAGTTGCAGGCTGCGGCGATGATTCAGCAAAGCCTAATGCCCAGTGCCTCGCCGCTCATACCTGGGTTTGAGATCACAGGATGGAATAGGCCAGCAGACGAAACTGGAGGTGACTATTTCGACTGGGTACAGCTTGATGATGGTCGACTCGCGGTGTGCATAGCCGATGTCACAGGGCACGGACTCGGACCGGCGATGATTACTTGTTTCTGCCGCGCATATGCGCGTACCGCTCTTCGACTTGAGGGGAGGGTTACCGCTGCGATGAGACGTCTAAATAGTGAGTTACTTCATGATCTTGGAGATGGTAGATTTGTCACGTTCGCCACAGTCATTCTTTCACCTGATGATCCAATGGTGCTCTCGACATCTGCCGGCCACGGTCCACAGCTAATTTTCCGACATTCAGAGTGTGAAGTTGAAAGCTTTGGAGCAGATCTACTTCCGCTTGGCATCATTGAAACGGGCGAAGAATGCGAAGCAATAACACACAACCTCAACCATGGCGACGTCTTTCTACTCGTTACGGACGGTTTTTTCGAGTGGGCAAATCCCTTCGGCGAGCAGTATGGTACAAAGAGACTTAGTGCATCATTGCGAGCCCACGGACACAAAGGCGGCGACGAACTCATACGTGGTTTGCTCAATGACCTCGAATCCTTTGTTCAGGAAACTCCCCAGCCCGACGATCTGACCATTGTCGTAATTCGACGTACTACGGCGGAAGATCGCTGAGATCCATGTGTTAAGATTGATGACTTGAACACCACACTTGACGCAAGTCCTGGAGATTTTTCGATCGCCATCCTGGTACATTTCATAGCATTTAGAGTTAGAATATGACAACAGCGAGTGTTGAGAGATCAATTACAGATCAGGCTGTTCAGCGCAGAGTGATCATCATTGGAGGCGGCTTTGCAGGCGTTGCAGTAGCAAAGTCACTCAAGGGGATCAACGCTGAAGTTGTATTGATCGACAAACAGAATCATCACGTCTTTCAGCCATTACTGTATCAAGTTGCGACGGCATCACTGTCACCAGCCAACATCAGTCAACCGATTCGTACTGTGTTGCCTCGATCAGCGGGGTGTCAGGTTGTGCTCGCAGATGTGAAATCTATTGATCCTGATCGTCAGCGTGTATTCGTTGATGGTGGTTCTGTTCCCTATGACTATCTGGTGATTGCAGCTGGAGCAAGTCATGACTACTTTGGCAATGATGATTGGGAATCGATTGCTCCTGGGCTAAAGACGCTTGCGGATGCCACAGAGATCCGGCGTAGAGTGCTGCTTGCATTCGAGTCAGCAGAGCATGAAGCAGATGAAGAGTCTCGTAGTGCTGCGCTCACGTTTGCTGTTGTTGGAGCAGGTCCCACAGGAGTTGAGCTCGCGGGTGCGATTAAGTCGATTGCGAGTAAGACGCTCCCAAGCGAGTATCGCAATATCGATACGAAGACCGCACGAGTCCTTCTCTTTGAAGGCGGCCCATGTGTGTTGCCAGGATTCCCGGAGAAGTTGTCACAGCGTGCGATGCAGGATCTTAAGCGGCTCGGTGTTGAGGTTCGTATCAACTCCCGGGTCGAAGATGTGACCTCTGATGGAGTCACGGTGAACGATACTCTGATTCCTGCCCAGAACGTTTTCTGGGCAGCAGGTGTGAAGGCATCGCCATTAAATACCGCATTTAAATCACATTGCGACCGAGCTGGTCGGGTTCGGGTTCACTCAGACTTGAGTGTTCCTGGCTATTCAAATGTGTTCGTTGTAGGAGATGCTGCGGCTTTTGTTCCTGTAGGTGATACCTCGCCGCTTCCAGGTGTGGCACAAGTTGCGATGCAGATGGGGCGATACTCTGGGCAAGTCATCCGTGAAGAACTCACGAGAGGTGAGTCGAAGAGGCGCAAGACGGAGTTCAAATACAAAGACAAAGGGTCGATGGCCATCATCGGAAAGAATCGAGCAGTTGCGTTTGTTGGTGGATTCCAGTTCACGGGCTTCATCGCTTGGGTGCTCTGGGCGGTCGTGCACATCGCATTCCTTGTCGGCTTTCGAAATCGACTCAGAGTCATGTTCAACTGGGCGATCCAGTGGCTTCTCGATAGTCACGATGCAAGACTGATCGTTGGTGAAAACACACTCAGGATTGTCCAGCCAGCTGGCGAGGGTGTTGAGGTTGATCCCGACTAGAGATGCAGTGGGTGCGGTTCAGTGATGGCGTAAAATAGTCTCATCATACGGACGGATGAGGCTTACTGAAGTCGTAGGGTCCAAAAATTCAGTCGAGATCAAGTTGAGGTGTTTTCAACGGGTTGCGATGACTTCGGATCGTCATCTGCGCACGAAAATATCTGTGGATCGGGGTTGGATTGTCAGAAAGAGTGGGGCTTCAAGCGGCTCTGCGGTATGAGCGGATCAGTCCGCCGAGCTTCTCGTCACAGACAATCTCACCATCCATGTTCATCGGTGATGATCTTGAGGTGAGTAGCTCATTGTTGAGCCCTTGGTGTGGTCGGTCCCGGTTGTAGTGATCGATGTATGCGTCAATGGCGTGCCTT